>JBCCIM010000260.1 GCA_039111535.1 Bacteroidota bacterium
CTCAGGGGTAGGTTGCCTACGTGTTACTCACCCGTGCGCCACTCTCCACTTCGGGCGAACCCGAAGCTTCTCGTTCGACTTGCATGTATTAAGCCCGCCGCCAGCGTTCGTCCTGAGCCAGGATCAAACTCTCCATTGTAAGAAAGTTATAATCGTGAGCTCGTTTACTCGCTGAAATTAACCTATCAAAATTGACAGGACTCGCTATGCTTCCAATCTAATCAAAGAACTTTCCTGCAACACCAATCAGGCTCATGCCATTTTTTGGGCAGGACAACTAAATTAAGAAAACTAAATTTCAAAATCAAGAAATAGCCCTGCGTTTTGCAGAATTTGTCAAACAACAAGTTATCAAGGTTGTTCCGCTTGTTCTTTTTTTTATTGTGAAGAGCGTGTCAAATTACCAATCACTGCTGTGTTGTATATTGAGCGCACCTTCTTTAAAAAAGAACCCGATCGAAATCAAAAAGCAGAAGAACAAAGAAACTAATTGGCTCCCATTTTGCGGAGCGGTCGTCTGAAACACTATTCACCCTAGCAGGTTTCCAAACACGGAAAAAATTTCCCACACTTATCAACTCTTCATCCAATCCTCAAGAAGGGCAATAGCTATACCATGCAAGCACAACAGAAAACGGGCGCTGCAGTCAAAAACTTTTTCAAGTCGCTCCTGTCTTTAGGCACAAACAAATTTTTTATTTTCGGCCTGCTTGCCCTCATCCTGCTGGTCGGCGCCGGCTATTTACTGGTCGATCGCGTCATCATGCCTTCCTATGCCAGGCACAACGTTTCCATCACCGTTCCCGATGTAAACGAACTCCCCATAGAAGAGGCACAACTTTTACTTGAAAACCTCAACCTCCAGGCCCATGTGGAATCCGGCCGCTATAACCCCAACCTGCCGCGCAACATTGTTGTAGACCAGAACCCAAAAGCCAACATGTTCGTCCAGCCCGGGCGCAGGGTATACCTTACAATTAATACGGGCTCCACACCTGAAGTCACAGTCCCGTCCATCGAAGGCATTTCATTAACCGAAGCGCAGAACCAACTTTTTGCCGCAGGCCTCAGGGCTGAGAAAAGCGATATTCGCCCCGACTCTATTCCTTTTAAAGTAAAAAACCTTGTCACCCGGCAGTATCCAGCCGCGGGCACCGTCATAGAAGAAGGGTCGCGCGTTCGGATCTGGTACAGCACCGGACTTGGCAATAGCTACTCCACCGTGCCCAATGTGGTCGGCATGACTGCCCGCGATGCCAAACGCACACTGCTCTCCCTTAAATTGCGCTCAATTGTATTGGGCGCTGGCGAACATCCGAATCCAATGAGCCTACCCGTAGTCGTGCAAGGCCAGGCTGAAGGCACACGCACACGCCAGGGAACTGAAATTCGACTCTTCGTAAAGCCACCAGTTGATGCTGAAAACTAGGTGATCAAAGAAAAACCAAAACAGCACGAATAAAAATAGAACACTTTTATTCGTCTACATAGACTGAGAACCGCTCCGACACCTCGACCTCAACACGCTCTTTGTGCTTCGTCTTAATAACGCGGCCGACAAAGTTAGGCTGGATGGGGTATTCGCGATGCCCCCTATCTATAAGGACCACCAATTGAATGGACCGCGGCCGACCTCCACGGATAATTGCATCTATCGCTGCACGGGCAGTGCGCCCGGTAAACAAGACGTCATCAACCAGGATCACATCTTTATCAGTAACATCGATGCCGGGCTCAATATTGGCTCCATGGTGCTCCGACCAATCCTGGTCATCTCGAAAAGGCGTCACGTCCAGTGTATGTACCCGGTAATCACATCCTTCCCGATCATTGATATGCTGCAGCAACGCTTCGGCAAGTGCTGCCCCGCCATTGCGTATACCAAACACTACCAGATTCTGCGCCCCGCGATTGGTCTCCATTATCTCGAACGCAAGCCTGACGATCGTTCGCCTGACACGCTCAGCGGATAACATTAAAGATCTGGCCATGGGTAACTGGGGGACTACAAAACTGTGGGCTACGTGGAGAAACTGTTACGTGGGAAAAGGGGGCGCTTACTGAAACATCGCTTTGATGCTACCCCAGGTTCTCCGGATCGCGGTAGACGTATAGTTTACCTGCTCACGCGCAAGTTGCTGCCGCACACCATCGGTATAAATCACTTCAAGCCGATAGTCAACCCGCTCGCTGCTTGATTTAAAAATTTGCTCGTCGGTGAAAAGATACGCTTTGTCCGGACCATGCGGAGCAAGTGCTTCAACTTTCACAAACTGACCGTTGGTAAAACGCGTCATACGCTGAAGTTCATATTCACGAACATCCAGTTCCTCTTCCGTTTGCCACGAAATAACCAGATCTCCTCCTTCTTCACTGACCTTAAAAAAGCTCATACGCACAGTCCCCTGGCCGGAGAACCCGGTCAGTAGAAAGACGACTAGCGCAAGTTGCAAAAACCGCTTCATAGATGGGATAAAAGTTTACTGACGATAAGTTACGTTTAGAATTGTATCAGTGCAATCGATAGCGTGCGATAGTAATTATTTAATATTCAAAAAGTATGCCTAGCTCTCTCGATTCGGGCAGGCTTCTCGTCGGCAATTGCCGTATAAGTTCAAAGAATGGTGTTTTATATCAAACTCGAAAATTTCAGCGACCATTTCCTGCACACTTTGCAAACGGGGGTCGCAGAATTCGAACAGCTCATTGCAGTCCATACATATTAAATGGTCGTGCTGTCTGTAACTGAATGCGCGTTCGTATTTGGACTGGTTTTTCCCAAATTGATGACGCACCAGCAACTCACACTCAAGCAATAATTCAAGCGTGTTATAGACCGTAGCACGGCTTACACTTGCACCCGCCCGTTTCAACCGGATATACAGTTCGTCTGCATCAAAGTGATCATCTGTTGCATACGCCTCTTCAAGCACAGCAAAACGCTCCGGCGTCTGACGCTGGTTTCTTCGTTTTAGAAATGCGCTGAATTTCTCGCGCACTTCAGTCATTTGATCATCGGACAGACGCACCATGCGGGCTCGTATACCTTTAGCTTTTGTGGGTATCCGGTAGTAGGGTGTTAGGAATACACGCTCCCTAGACCCGGGTTCCGCTACCATACCCCTACAGACTTTTGAAATCGGCCCATATTTGCTGATGTAAAACCTCTATAGACTGGTGGCCGTCCAGTACAACAATCCGCGATGGCGCTTCAGCAGCGAGTTTATCATAAGCCGCCTCAACCCGTTCAAAGAATGTCATCCCCCCTTGCTCCATCCGATCCTCTTTCCCATCGCCGGCCCGTGTGCGCCGGCGCGATACAGCAGCAGCAGCAGATATCCGCAAGAGATACGTACGTACCGGAGCAAGTCCAGCCGTTACCCGCATCTGAAAGTCCGCCAGCCAATCGACATCACCAAACTCGCGGCCATATCCCTGGTATGCGATTGTAGAGTCAAAAAACCGATCACATATTACTATCGTACCGGCATCGATGCGTGGGCGAATTTCTTTTGCAACCAACTGCGCACGGGCAGCTGAAAACAACAGCATCTCTGCAAAAGGGTCTACTTCGAATGCATCATCGAGCAACAGGGCCCTGATTTTCTCGGAAAGCACAGATCCACCAGGCTCGCGAAAAACCCGAACCTCCCGCTGCATTTCTTCAAGCCGCGCTGCCAACAATTTGATCTGTGTACTTTTCCCGCTACCATCGATCCCCTCAAAACTTACAAACATATACTGCGCTCCTCTGATAAAACTTGCGCTGGTTTTCCGAAACCACCTGATTCAAAAACGACATCTAAAAGTAAGCCCCAGCATATTCACCGTTCATCGACACTTAACCCCGGGGAGATCGCGTCGATAACTACACTGGATGGGTTCCTGTTTTCGTTGTGATGTTACCCTATTATAACGATGTATTATCCATTCGCCGCAACGCCATAATTGCTAAACCTGGTACTGCTTGCTGCGTAAGACAGCTTCGCACCAGGTGTACTCTTACATAATTCGCTCTGTTCGTGTTGCAAATGCCTTGCGAAGGCATCGGTTACTTCCAGGATCTGTTGCAAAATCATTTTTGTCCGGTTATACTGTAAGTAGCGAACCTTTTTGAATCCATACAATACTACAACTATTGCATGGGTTCAGTTTTGCACCCTTGCGAGCGAATCATCCAATTGCGCCAGATGAGCATGTTCGACTTCGGATTTGACGACCTCGAAGATTCAGCTGATAAATCACGTCTTACCAAGCTCGTTAAATCCTACGAGCGCGATGGCAAGGGAGCCTACTTTGATTCCGATGCCCTGGAGGACATAGCTACGTTCTACTTTGAGCATGGTCGGTTTGAAGACGCTCTTGGTGTAATTGATCGCATCCTGGAATCCCAGCCCTACTCTTCTGATGGCTGGATGCGGCGTGGTATTTTGCTCAACAACCTGGGCCGGCACCACGAAGCCATGAAGGCTTACGAAAAGGCACTCTCCCTCAATCCCACTGACCCAGAAACCATGATCAACCTGGGTATTACCCTGGATGGCCTTGGGCGTGGTGACGAAGCGCTTACCTATTTCAACAACGCACTCGAAATCGACCCCTTAAATGAAGAGGCCCTTTTTCACCGTGGCGTTGCGTTCGAGCGCAGTGAAATGCTCGAAGAAGCAATTGAGTCTTTTGAGATGTGCGTCCAGATGAATCCGGAGCACCCGGAAGTCTGGTATGAACTCGGCTATTGCTACGACCGGCGCGGCGAAGACGCAAAAAGCCTCACGTGCTACGATCAGCATATCGATAATGACCCCTATTCTTACGATGCCTGGTACAACCGGGGTATTGTGTTAAACAGAATGGGTAAGTACAAAGACGCTGTTGACTCTTATGACATGGCGCTTGCCATTCACGAAGGATTTGCCTCTGCGCATTATAACCGGGGCAATGCCCTGGCAAACCTGGGCGACCTGCGCAGCGCTATCGAAAGCTACAACAGCGTTGTCGAACTTGAAGATGGCGACGCGGCCACCTATTACAATATCGCCCTGGCACACGAGGAGCTCGAAGAATACGAGCAGGCAATTAAATACTTCCGCCTCGCCCTTGATCAGGACGAAAAGTACACTGAATCATGGTATGGCCTCGGTTGCTGCTACGACGCGCTTGAGCGATTCATTGAAGCACTGGAGTACTTTAACCGTGCCGTCAAACTTTGCCCGGATTCAGCAGAGCTTTGGTATGCCAAAGCCGACTGCGAATACAACGCCGGCATGCTAGAGGAATCCCTTGAATCCTACCACGCCGTTGTGCTGCTCGATGGCATGAATCGGGAAGCATGGATGGATTACGGCGAAACCCTCTTCGAAAGCAACCGCTTTGAAGATTCTCTTCAGGCTTTTACAAAAGCCCTCGCCCTGGCCCCGAAACACGGCCCGGCTTATTTCCAGCAGGTCAAAGTACTTATTGCCCTCAACCGGCTCGACGACGGCGTTGCTTCATTGAAAAAAGCATTTGAATGCGACCCGGCGAAAAAAGACGAATACTGGCAGCATTGCCCGCAATTGCACCAGAATCAGGCCGTTCGCAAACAACTCGACATCGAGTAATCCCCTGCGCGTTGAAGCCTGCGTTAAACCCTGCTCTGTGGTTCGCATACAATCTTCAACGATATGACTGTGCATAGTACGCTCCCGCACGTTATTCTTATGTCTATTATTTAATACGTGTGGACACGTCCCTTTTATTAGTAGCGCTATCCGAGTTTTTGCAGCAGCCATCCAGGCTCGATTATTCATGAGTGGAACGAATTCAGGCATTTCAGTCAGCACTTTACTGGTTAATTACTTCAAGGGGTTTCTCATGGGCGGCGCCGACATCATCCCTGGTGTCAGCGGTGGAACCATGGCCCTTATTGTGGGCATCTACGAGCGCCTGATTGAGGCCATCTCTCAGGTATTCAACTTTGCCTTTGCCCTCGTCCGTTTCAAATTTGCGGAGGCCGGCAAAATTTTCAAAGAGATAGAATGGTCTTTGATTTTGCCGCTTGGCATCGGCATTGGCTCTGCTATTTTCCTGCTGGCTTCCATCATTAACCACTTCCTCACAACGTATCCGATTGAGTGCCGTGGGTTGTTTTTTGGTCTCATTACTGCGTCAGTTGCCATCCCGTGGCTACGCGCAAAAGACCGCGGCCCTTCCAAAATGGTTATTGCGGTAATTGCCTGTGCAGCCGCGTTTTTAAGCGCCGGCCTGACACCACAGGAAATCCCCAACCCGAGCACCTGGCAGATTTTTGGCGCAGCCGCCATCGCTATCTGCGCCATGATTCTACCCGGCGTAAGCGGGGCCTTCCTCTTGCTGGTAATGGGACTCTACGCACCGACCACAGCTGCCATCAAGGCACTCGACTTTGGCTATATCGCAATTTTTGGCGCCGGCGCCGTTGTTGGAATGGGCGCGTTTTCACGTTTCTTAAAATGGCTGCTCGCCAACCACCACGATGCGACCATGGCTGCGCTTGTGGGCCTGATGATTGGTTCTTTGCGGGCGCTGTGGCCCTGGCAAACTGAAGACCGCGGGTTGCATATGCCAACAGAAAACGAACCCGTGCTGTGGGTTATCGTGCTGGCTATCATCGGATTTGTAGTCGTGTCCGCGCTTGTGTGGTGGGAGCATAGCAGAAAACAACACACACACTAAGGCTGTACGATAATCGGGCGTACAATCTGCGGCGCCTTTTCAATACCAACCACCAGCTGCAAAAAATAGACGCCTGAGGTCTGGTCAGTCATATCCAGTGCCAGCACCTGACGCGATCCGGTACCTGTTCCTTCATGTACCGTATAGACCAGTCGCCCAATGGCATCGAAAAGCAAGATCCTAACGGCTTCTCCAGCAGGCGCATCAAACGTAATGGTTGTTTTCTCTGCAAATGGGTTGGGATAATTGTGTATCGCTGCTTGCGGCAACGGTGAATCGATGACCTCAGTGTTGGCAGGGACCGTTTGATTTTCAAAATACTGCAACCCTCCTGTCAACGAGCCGATAACAAGGTCTAGATCGCTGTCGGCATCGAGGTCGGCCAGTGCCGGCGTAACCCTACGCAAATCAGACAACCCAAATACATCTTCAGCAAGGGTAAACGCCGGCGCATCAGCACTACCTGTATTCGTATACAAAAGGACGCCATCCTGGTCCGTACC
>JBCCIM010000261.1 GCA_039111535.1 Bacteroidota bacterium
AGCGGTAAAACCATCAGCCTTTCCGGCAGCTACTTCGCAGGTAACTTGTTTACGCTTGTTGCAGCGATGATGTGGGGCTCTTATACCGCATTCAGCCGGCCTGTCACCAGTAAAATTGACCCGATGATACTGATCATCGCAGGATTGCTCTTTGCGTTTCCGTTAAATTTAGGTATTGCAATCCCGTATTTCGAACAAATTGACTGGTCGATTGTAACCTTTTCCGTCTGGGCAGCGATCCTCTATTCGGGCGGCCTTTCCACAGGTATCGCGGTTGCTATCTGGATTATAGTAGTAAAACGTGTAGGTGCAACCCATACCGCCGTATTTGGCAATCTCGTCCCACTTGTTGCTTTGATTGGTGGCTACCTGCTGCTTGGAGAATCCATTACCCTCTTGCAAATAATTGGAGGCGGATTAATTCTGGGCGGCTTGTTGATTATGCGAAGAGACAGAACAGGTGACAGCAAAAGCAACACAGAAAGTAACACAGAAAACGAGGCTGATTGATTGCTCCTTCCTTCAAACCACAACGTGTGCTGCAGTGCATATGCCCTCCGGGTTTAGCTTGAAATATTTTTATAGATTTTTTTCTTTGATGGGTGCCCTGCTGGTCCTTTTATTTCCGCAGCAACGGGCAGCAGCGCAGATTGCCGGCTCCATTCCTGACCTTGCCATCGAAGTTTCTCCGCGGTTTTTCTACGACTATGATAACGAGGGTTATTATGGCCAGTTGATGTATTCGCGTATTGCCTCCTCATTACAGATCGATCCGGACTCAAAAGGTACAGGGCTCGCGCGTACAGCCATCCTTGCTGCCGGCGCGCGGTCAGCAGACCTCAAGACCTATGACTTCCGCTGGCGCGTAGGCGTCATCGATATGGATCTTGTGCGCACCCCACTCAGCATGGGACTTACCCTCATCGATTACGACAAATCAGGCTTCCTCGACCTGGATGTTCGCTGGGTGAACCTCAGGCTTGGCCCGTCGATCTACATTGGCAACGAACGCTCCTTTTTTGCACTAAGGGCTGTAGGCGTTGGCGGGCTAACAACAATTAGAATGGGCGACTTTGCCTACGACGGACTTGGCGCGCTTGAAGACTTGAATACAAAGAAGCGTAGCTATGAAGTTGGATACCTGGGCGAAGTGCGTGTGTTGTTGGCAAACCTCGTTTCCCTTCAATCGACCTTTCAATACCGCAACCAGCTGGGCGGCCTGCGTCCAAATATTTACCAACTGCGCGGCTACCTCGGCTTCCGGATCACCGAAGGGTTTTCTTTGATGGCCACATTTCTTGCTGAAGAGTCATCGGTGGGCAGTTCAACCATTCGCAGAAAAGGCGTTGGCCTGTACATTGGCCTCGTGTATTAGGGCTACCAAAAACTAAAGATGGGCCAACACCTGTGATGCTGCATGCCGGGCTGCGCGTACAGCGCCATCCATGTAACCGGCATACATCGATGCAGTCTCAGCGCCACTCACAATTAAACGCCTCTCATAAAGTGGCTGCCTGAGCAAAGGATGGCCATTGTTTTGGTGTGGCATTAATTCAGGCCCCGTTGCCACGCGAGCAAACGGATCATTCCCCCACAATATATCCCCATATTCCAACACCTCTTTTGCTTCAGCGCCAAAGTACATTGACAGTTGCTGCAGTACTGCATCTCTGCGAGCGTTTGGCGATAGCGCATATACTTGTGGGCCCAGGAAGCCTTTCAGCGCAAAACTTGTTTCATCATCGCTCGCGTGATCATACATTTCCGGGATAATACCGCCATGGCCAAATGCCATCCCGGAAAACCCTTTATCTCGCCAGAACGGATGTTTATATGCAACATAAAACTTGGCGGCATTACCCATCCAGGTTTGCGTGTTTGTCGCAACATCAAACCATTGTTTTGGTGGACCTGGTGACAAAGCCACGGTGTGCGCCAACATTCTGGGAGGCAACGTAGATACAACCAGGTCGGCTTCCACCATTGCACCCGCGCTGGTGTAAAGCGCACACCCTTTTTCTCCAAAGGTTATCGACGCTACTGGAGTTGAAAGTTGTATATCGATGCCATCTATAGCACCGGCTAACGCCTGTATCAGGGTGCTGCTTCCCCCTTTTATCCGGAAACTCGCGGGCTCGCTTTCTGGCACTTGAAATTGCTCCGCTGTTCCGTCAAACGCGGAAGCAAGGAGGCTTGTACCTGAGACGTGCTGGGCAAAATCCCCAATATTTAACTCAGCCAATAACGCCGCCAAATGGGTATGGGATTTAGTAAACCAGGTAGCGCCGGCTTCTGCCCGCGTATTGCCGGCCAGCAGTTTTGTCCATATGCGCCCACCGAGTCGGTCGCGGCCTTCAAGTATTGAAATCTTTACCGGATGTGACTGCAAGAGGTACGCAGTTGTAAGGCCGGACAGCCCTCCCCCAAGAATGACAACATGCATGCGGCAGATTATTTTGTTTTTTTGAGGCGAGGCTTAGGCTTGCTCTGAAAGATAAAAGCTATAGAGAGATCCTTCGTAGTCGCTCAGGATACGGCCTTGTTCTTTTGAGGGACAAAGCCTAATTCTGCATGACAGTAAACCGTGAACCTTCTACAGGATGTTTGACGACTTCAATGCGAACAGGGAATGCCTCTTTGAGGCGGTCCAGGTGGGTAATCACCAGGATTTTGTCAAAGTCTTCCTGAATGACCTGCAAGGCCTCGATGAGATTCTGGATACCTTCTTCATCCTGCGTACCAAAGCCTTCGTCGATCCCCAGCGTTCGGATGCGCACGCCACTCCGTTCAGCTAACATTTGGGAAAGCGCAATCCGAAGCGCAAAGTTTACCCGAAAAGCCTCACCACCAGAGAAGGTTTCATAAGGGCGTGGTACCCCTTGTTCATCCGTGATAATGATTTCCAGCGTTTCTTTTGTGCCACCGGACTTCTTGTCGCGCAGCGTTTCGAGTCCAACGCGCATCTTGCCGTCAGCCAAGCGGTTTAACAAATCATTGGCGCGGTCTTCTAATTCCGGCAGAGCCTGTTCGATGATTAGAGAAGGTATGCCTTGTTTGCTGAAGGCCTGACGTAGCTTGCTGTACAGGTTTTCTTCTCGCTTCAGTTCTTTACTACGTGACCGCCCAGCAGCACGCGCGCTTCTGTCTTCTTTGGCCTGCGACAATTTTGCCTGAAGCTCACCAGAATGCACCTGTAGTGCCCGCACTGCCTGTTCAGCGTTTTGCCGTTGCAACTTCATGCTTCCCAGCTGCGTCTCAAATTCAGTTTTTCGGGCCAACTGCTCCTGCAATTCAGCAAACTGGGTGCGGCTTGCAGCTTCTTGTGTATCAAGTTCGGTTACCTGGGTCATAATTTTGGCTTTTTGCGCCTGCCAATCCACCAGGTTTTGACGTGCATGCAGCAGGTCTTTGAATGCGTTGGGTGCTTCTTCAAGCGTTTTGATTTGCCGGCGCACCGCCTCAAACCTGTCGGGGTTGAAGCCGGCTTCTTTTAACCGTGCCTCAAGCGATTCCGTCTCCTCTTTCAACGCTGCAATATCTGCCCCATGGGCAAGCTTTTCTCGCGCTTGTATAATCTGTTTCTGCAAGCCGGCTATTTTTTCAACCAACACTTCCTTGCGGCCTTCAGCGAGCAATACTGCCCGTAGTTGCTCTTCATACCGCTCTACCTGGTTTGCACTGAATCGATCAGCCTCCAGGTCACCCAATCCTCCTTGTTGGGCCTCGAATTCTTGCTGCAATCGCGCCAGCTTTTCAATTTCATCAACAGCAAAACTGCGAGAATCCAGCTGCGCCTGGGAGGCTCCAACTTTTTGCTCCAGTGCAAGACGTTCTTCATTTTGGGCAGCTAATGAGGCCAACTTCTGCTCCGTAGCGGCAAGTTTCTCGCCGCTCCCCTCCAAAGCATCCAATTGAGTTCGAACCTCGCGAAAAGTCTCTCGCATGGCTGTCCGCTCATGCTTGTGCTGTGTAATGGTGGCTTCATTTGCTGACATTCGGTTTTGAAGCGTTGTGATTTGGCCCTTCAGCTCACCGGCAACTTCTTCGCGATGGGATGCGGTCAGGCTTGTACCACACGTTGGGCATTTAGAGGTAGCCAGGTCTTCGAGCGCAGCCAGTTGTTTTTCTATGCGCGCAGACTCCGTTACCAGGATGCCCAACTCACCTTCCAGCGACTTGATCGACTCACCCAATTGCTGCCCGTCTTTTGTAATTACCTCCACGCTTGCTAGCAGTGTTTTTTGTTTATCAAGTGACGAGGTCAGCCGCTCTTTTTCTGCAGTCAGTTGCTTTAATTCATCAGTGCCGCCTTGCAATGTAGCCAGCCGATCTTTCATACCCTGCAATTGCCCAACAACCAATTCGCGCTTTCCGGCGATTGCTTTTTCGAGATTGTTGATCTGTTCTTTACGCGCATCTTGCTGCACGAGCACTTCCTGCTTTGCGCCAACCCGCGCCTGCGCTGCTTTTGCTTTTTGCAACGCTTCCTCAAATTTCGGCTTCTCTTCCAGTTGCCGCTCAATTTCGGTTAACTGGTGCTGCTCTTTTTTCAAGTCGAGTTCGATGTGGCGGATTTTCTGCTCCATATCAAGTTGGAGCTGCTGCAAAGCCTGCTTCTTTTGCGCGATCATACGCTCGATGCCGCGGTACACCTCGCGGCTTGAATCCAATTGTTCACGCTCCTCTACAAGGCTGTTGAAGGTCTTGTATTGTAACTCGATATCTTCCGTTTTTGCAGTCAGTGTGTTTGCGCGGGTAATTTTCTCTTCCAACTGCACCCGTTCTTGCTCGATGGAATTTTTTTGCGCTACATACCTTTTAATAGCAGCCTCAAGATTTGCTGCTGCAACAGCCTGCGCCTCCAAAGCGCCCAATTGCTCAACCAGCGCTGCCTCCTCGGTTGCCATGCCATCCAGCGCAGCTTGCTTTTCAGACAGTTCTTCGGCAACAGTAGCAGCCTGTGTTTTCCATTCTTCCTCTGGTTCAAGCGCGGTAGTAAGCCGTTCTATTTCACGCTGGATTACGTCCAGTTCTCCTTTCAGCTTGCGCTGCTGATCACGCGCCATCAACGCGAGCCGGTCGTACTTGCCAAGGTTGAGGATGCGGCCAAGAATTTCCTTTCGCTCGTTGGGCTTCTTCTTCGTAAACTCGTCCGAACGCCCCTGCAGCAGAAATGCAGAATTGATAAAGGTGTTGTAATCCAGCCCGAGGATTTCATCCAGTGCGTGCTCTGTTTCACGGATACTGGACCGCGTGATGGGCCGGCCCTCTGCTGTTTCAGTGTCCAGTACCTGCAATTCCATCGTGGCCTTGCTGGTTTTGCCGGTTGCCGATCGCTGGTACGCTCGCATCACGCGATACCGCACCCCTTCCACATCAAAAACAAGCTCTACTTGCATCCGGCGGGAGCCGATCCGCAACAGCTCTTCATCGGGCTTATGCCCCCCACTCGATTTACGCCCCTGCCCCCAGAGCACCCATGTAATTGCATCCAGCAGCGCTGACTTCCCCTGCCCGTTTTTGCCAGAGAGGCAAGCAACGTGGAACTGAGAGAAATCTAGCGTCTGCGAATCTTCGCCGTAGCTGAGAAAATTGGAAAGTTTGAGTTCAACGGGGACCATGAACGATCAGACGATATCAAAAAGTCAGTCGACGACATGCATGCCAATGCATGGGCACCTAACCTATGCATGTAAAGCAACAATTATTGTACAGCCTTTCGGTCGCATCTATTCGCCAGTACTTAATTCTCTTCCGGAGGTGCCTGCTCTGTTTCTTCCTGCTTGGCATCGTCGATTAGGGAATCCGCAGCATCTTCAGCGGCTTCTTTCATTTTAGGAAGCCGGCCAGTTACAAACTCCCAGGTCGCCGGCATAATAGGGTACACCGTGTTGTAAAAAACTGACGCTTCGCGGGTTTCCTTGTTTGGAATCCCTACATAACCGCCAAGAAACAGCACCAGGCTCACCATGAGCGAAGCTTTGAACACACCAATGCCGCCGCCAAGAATTTTGTCCAGGGCACCCAGTTTAATCGTTTCCAGAAATTTCTCCAGCATCCGTGCAAGGCCATAGGCAAGCCCCTGGATGATGAGGAAAATCACAGCAAACCCAACAATAGGGGCCAGCGACTCAGAGATGCCTATGCCTTCAGCAATGCGCCGGCCGAGACCATCAGACGTACGGGCAGCAACAATGAAAGCCAGAAAAATGCCTGTAAAACTGAGCACCTGACGAATACCACCCGTCATGATGCCGCGCACCAGGCCTATTAAAACTACAACAAGAATTATCAGATCAATCGTATGCATACAAACACTAGGGCTCCATACGGGTCGTTACAGTAAAAATTTAAAGGCATTGAAAAACAATGCTTGCAATTGCTGCCTAAGTTAAAGCACGTACCCGTTATCACCAAACCTGTTTGGAAACCAGCCGGCAGATCCGCCGGGATTGTAGATAAATTCTTCAAGCGTGCATAATTAAAGGGCATAAAAAAACCTGACCTCCGAGGGGAAGTCAGATTCTTGTACAATTCAGCAGGCATCGCCACCATTGTGGTGTATGCCCAAAATCTGAAATAAGGTAGTTATCTATTTATCAAACAGGGAAGACACAAATGCCGTCACATTGGAAGAGATTTTGCCTTCCAGTTTGTCGTACTCTGCGTAAAAGGAACGGTAGAAACGTTCAATCACTTTCTCCTTCTTCCTGTTCTCTATGGCTTCTTCAACAGCTTTGCCAGTGAGGCCATCAAGCGATTCGGGATAACGAACGTATTGCTCGATTGCAAAATCATTGACTTTCCCATTGATGATGCTGGAGACACCATTCAGCGATGTATGCAGAGGAAACTCTAAATTCGAACTTGTCATATAGCACTTAAAATCTGCCCCTAAATGAGCAAAAAGACTAAGGTCGGTGGTAAGAAAAGCTCACCCTAAGAAAACATAATAGAGGTAGCTTACTGTGAATTAACAAAGATTTATGGTAAATAGCCGGGAGGGTTTGTGCTCATCCGGGTGGTTACGCATTGGTCCAAGACAAACTGTGCACGCGCATGCGTGTACATGAGACAGGCCAATGATACAGCTTGTGGTATATAGCTGTAACCTGTAACCAATTTGTAGTCGCCTCAGGAATGCGATATTACAAGAACACTGCTCTCAG
>JBCCIM010000262.1 GCA_039111535.1 Bacteroidota bacterium
AGCGCCTCCCTAGAGCACTCAAGGATGCACCAGACTCATATTCTCCCACTAGATGTTTCTTGAAGGATATACTATAGCGCTTTATTACTCGCTTTTCCATGGTTTACTTGCTTTGCTGTAAACCTATAGCAGGACGAGACACACCCTCACTCCTCACTCCTCACTCCTCACTCCTCACTAAATAAAAATACAAACTGCCTAAAACGCATTCCCGCTGATGCGCGTGCGAATGCCAAACGCATCTTCTGCACTCCTGAAAATCTCGCCGTCTACAAAAACGCGGATTGACACAGATCCACCGCCGCTTTCGCTACTCCAGGCTGAAAGATACAGCTTATCGCCAACCGTCAATTCAATGTCACGTGACCAGGGGATCTCCTCAATGCCCGTCCCTTTTACTTTCAAATCCCCATCAATGAACTCAATAATGGCTTCTTGTGCGTTGCCATCAACTTCATACCGCACCGTACGCACCATATCATCTTCTTCTGCATTAACACCGGAGTCACATCCCCAGAAACAGGTAGCAAAAATGAGCAGCAGAAATACTTTTTTCATGATCAAACCTTCAAAGATGATAATCGCGCCTTTTTAGAGATACACCCCGGGAGATGATTTACCTACTTCTTAATAGATATGATGGTTGTTCTCACAACTACGTTACACTCTGGTATCATAACCAGCAACATTAGGAAGTGCTAATAACATACCGATTTCCAAAAATTGACTCTTTTTTGGCCTTCTGCTCTTTAAGGAGATCGGTAAAGAAAGCGACATAGGCAAACAGAAATACAAAGTGCCCGATATGCCGCGGCCTGAAGAATACAGACTCCTGAAAATTTAGCACAAGCACGCCAAAGAATAGCCATTTCCAAACATTTTTCTTGTTCAGTTTAGACGTGTTTTTGATATAAGACAATGCCATCATCACCAGTAAACCAAGGCCTACAATGCCCGTCTGGTTCAGAATATCGATATATCCCTGATGTGACTGGTTGGGAATCCAGACAAACTCTTCAAACACAGGAATCAGGTGCCGGCTGTCCATAATCCAGAATCCCCCCAATCCCCAACCAGTAAATATTTTGGACTCAGTCATCCGAATAACAGTTGCCCACAGGTCAACCCGACCGGTAAATGTGAGGTCTTTGCCGGCAAGTCCGAGTATAGAAGCCGTAATTGCCGGGGCCCAGATGGTGACAATAGCAACCACAGCGATGAAGCCAGCAATCATGGTAAACGAGAAAAAGCCCGACATGGCGCCCAGGTTTGCCATGTTTGCAACGTATACAGACACCACAATCATCACAAGAAAGGCACCGACAATCATGTTTGTTGTGCTCTGAGCGCCAATCAGCGAGACGAACGCAATAGCCAGTAGCATATAATGCCAGTAATTTACTGCACGGCCTTTGTTGTAAGGGATAATTGCCAGACAAACAATGACGCTAAACAGCGCCACCTGTCCCAGGTTATTCTTTGTGATCGCAAGGCCTCGCCAGGCCGGAAATTCCCATTGAATCGCCGCCGGCACAAATATCACTGATAGAATGGTAAGCGGTAAGTAGATCGACAAAATCACCCTGAAGTATCGCAAGGCAACTTCCGACCACTTCACGTTGACCATCACTGCAAGGCATATCACAGCCTCTCCAAACAACGTAATCCAGCGTTTAAGAGATACCACGGGGTAATTGGACCACGTGATGCTCAGCAACGACCAGAGCAGAAAAAGCGTGAGGAATTTCTCTTTCCGAATAAAATCAAATACCTGTTGCTGCTTGCCGATCAGGCTCAAAAAGGATGCAACAAACAGCAAGGAGAGCAATTGGTTGATCATGTTCGATCCGCCAATGTCACCCGTTGCCGCACGCTCCTGCATGGAAGGCTGAAAGGGAAGGGAGGTACCGAAGAAGACAAAAAACAGGTAGATACAAAATGATACCCTCGCCAGCTTGGCCATGCTGGAGGATTCCTCTGACATAATCAAAGGGGTTTGTATCGTTTTCATGATTCCGGTTACTTATTTAAATCCCGCGGGCCGGGCGGATAGGCTTGCGGTTGCGGACCTGTTACGCGTCTACCTGACGTATCGCTGTAACCCTCAGCCGGCTTTAATTGCAGTGCATCACGAAGCACCACCTGATTGCATGCCTGTGTACTTTTCATTCATTGCACGCAAGCGTTGCTGCTAAATTTGGCAACCATGCGCAATTTGGCTACAGCGTCATAATTTGGTATGTTTAATCATCAGCACCTTTCATCAAGCTGTTCTCACCTGTCCTATGATTGTTGCATAAACGTGGTAATCCGTTCAGCGCCTTTGGCCTGAATGATTGCTTTTCTTCTACCGAACATCTCGCGCAGACTGTTCAATTCGCTTGCGCGCTGTTGTTTTTTCACACGTTTATGATTTAGAGACAATGACAATTTTTGATTTGGGGTGGACCCCATTTTTCGAAGCGGCTTTTTCTACGCACGACACCGACGTCTTTACACCTGCGCGCATCTTCCGACAGGATCGCCAGCGGTACCTTGCAGTAAGTGAAATCGGCACCTTCAACGCCACCCTCCTTGGTCGCCTGCTGCATGATGAATCTGCTGTATTGCCAGCTGTTGGAGACTGGGTTGTGTTGCAAGCGTTCGACGCAGACCAGGCCGTTATCCACGAGACCCTCCCCCGCTTCAGCGAATTTGCCCGCAAAGAAGTTGGCCAAAAAACGCGCCGGCAAGTTGTGGCGGCAAACATCAATACCGTCTTTTTGGTGAGCGGTCTGGACAACGACTTCAACATCCGACGAATTGAACGGTACCTTGTGCAGGCCGCCGGCAGCGGTGCAAAACCAGTTATCCTACTCAATAAAATGGATATGTGCGCTGACCTGGCAGGCTGTATTTCAGAAGTACAACGCGTTGCCGGAGATTACCCGATTATACCGCTGAGCGCCATTGAAGGCGATGGTATTGATCAACTCAAAGCCCACATTAAACCGGGAGAGACGGTTGCCTTCCTCGGTTCTTCGGGCGTAGGCAAATCCTCGCTTGTCAACCGGCTTGTGGGAGATGCGTACCTAAAAACAGGCGCTGTACGCGAAGACGACAGCCGCGGCCGGCATACAACCAGCCACCGCGAATTGGTCTTACTGGATGCCGGCGGGCTTGTAATGGACACTCCCGGCATGCGCGAATTGCAGCTATGGGGTGAAGAAGAAGATCTCCAGGCAGTTTTCTCAGACATAGAAGAACTCGCGCAAAACTGTAAATTCAGAGACTGCCTCCACGACACGGAGCCTGGCTGTTCTGTACAGGAAGCGCTCGAAACAGGTACCCTCGATGCAGATCGCTTTGCCAGCTACGCAAAGTTAAAAAAGGAGCTTGCGTATCTGGATCGACGCAAAGATGAAGCATCCATTATGAAAGCCAGAAAGAAAGACAAAGAGCTGGGCAAACTCTACAAGTCCGTACAAAAGAACAACCCGAAACGCTTTTAGCGTTCCGGGTTGTCGAAAGTCGAAGGTTTCAGGTTGAACGTGTTCAAGCTCGAACTTCTAACCAATCTACTCCATGGCGGCTTCTATGGCGGCTTCAAACGTTTCCAGAGGCTGCGCACCGCTTACGAGTTGGCCGTTGACGAAGAAAACCGGTGTAGAGTTGACACCGTGTTTGATGCCCAGTTGGAGAGCTGCATCAACCATGGAAGAAGCAGCTTTGTAGGCTTCTCCGTCGCGGTCTGTTGAACAGGCATTCCACTGCTCCATGGCAATACCAGAATCAGCAAGATAACCGGTACTCATCTCGATCAGGTTATCAGCATTGAGCTGCGACTGGTCTTCGAAGTATTTGTCGTGAAGCGTCCAGAACGCGTCTGAAGACTGGTTGGCAGCGCAAAGGGATGCAATTGAAGCTGCCCGGGCCCAGGGGTGGATGCTTTCGAGCGGAAACTGCATGTATACCAAACGTACATCTTCTGCATGTTTGGCGATCAGTTTGTGCATGGTATCTGTAGCGCGTGCGCAATACGGACACTGGAAATCTGAGAACTCAACAATGGTAACAGGTGCGTCGCCACTACCCCGGTAAGGCAAATTGGCAACAGCCGGCATCAAGTCAGCATGGATGGCTACTGCTTTTTGACGCTCCGCTTCTTTGCGGGCTGCAATTTGCTCAGCTAACTCGTCTTCTGTTTTGCTAACGTCAAAAGGGCCGCCGGCAAGCAAGAACAGTTTGCTGTCTCCGTCTGTGATAATGAAAGGCTGCTGTTGCTGCCCATCTACAACAAAACTACCCATCTCAACACCGGGCGCCCCAATCTCTTCGAAATCGCCAATTTCGACTGAATGGGTTTCAAGTTGTGGAAACAGAACGTACAAATTAGCCTTGATGCGGTCTTTCCGGCTCTGCGAATCATCTACCTGTGCGCAGGCAGATGCAATCGTAAAAAAGGTCGTAAAAAGCAGGAGCAGGAGTGTATTTACAGTAAATCTATTTTTCATCGAACGAATCGTGTGGGAGCCCAGAAGGCCAAAAATGGAATAATCTCGCGTTAACTACTCATTTACACAGTATTGGGTTCATAACAAGCGCAAGAAGGCAAGCAGTTCGTCTAATCAGCCAACATAAAAAAGGGCCCGGAGGCATAGCTCCAGGCCCTTTTGTGTCTTACCATTGATTCTTTGTGGCTTACTTCACAAGCACAACTTTGCCGACTTTCATGTAGTCGTTGGCCTGGAAGCGGACCATGTACACGCCCGCTGCAAGCGGCCGCCCACCATCGTCACTGCCATCCCACACGCTCTGCCAGTAACCGGCCGGCATCTGGTGATCTTCCAGCAGCACACGCACGCGCTGCCCCGTGATCGCATACACTTCGATCGACACCTGGCTGTCATCCGCCAACTCGTAAGCAATCGATGTCTGTTGCGTGAACGGGTTCGGGTATATCGAGGTCAGCGCAAAGTCATCCGGCACTTCGCTTATGCCTACCAGCTCGTCGCGCCGGCGCTCGCCGCCCGTCACTTCTGCCGCGATCTCGATCAGCGTGCCTTCTACCCCAAACTCACCGCCGTTCGGCGAGCCGCCCCACATCTCTGCCGTCACTATCAGGTCGCCGCTCACATAGCCGGCTGCCATGCCTTCGATCACCGTGTTTGTGCCCAGCAGGTGTGTCACCGTATCCTCGCCAAAGTCTACCTCGGCAACCAGGATGTCGGTTGGCTCTGGCGTAAAGGCCACCAGAATCCGCTTGTTACGGTCCACTTTCCACTGCCCATCTTCAAACACAACCGCAATCAAGTGGTCTGCGTTGCCACCACTTGGCGGATTCGCGGCAAAGCGGGTGTGTACGCTCTGCTCGGAGAACATGATGTAGCCCGGACCGATGCGGCTGTCGTGGGCCGCGATGCCCAGGTTCACATCACCAAGGGTAAGCGTGACCGTTGAGCCGGGCGTGCCGCCGTTGATTGTCCAGGTGAACGACTCGCTGTCGCTGCCGCCGTTGCCATCAGTTGCCGTTACGCTTACCGCGTACGTGCCGGCGCTTGTGGGCGTACCGCTGATCTCTGCGCCGGCAAGGCTGAGGCCAGAGGGCAGGCCGCTTGCGTCGAAGCTCACTGCATCGCCGTCGCCATCTGTGGCGCTCAGCGTAAGGCTGACTGCCGTGTCAACGGTGCTCGTCTGGTTGCCAATCGCTGCCAGTACGGGCGAGCTGTTGCCTGAGGCGCCCATCACCGTGATCTCGGTGCCCGCTACGCCGAACTCGCCGCCGTTTGGCGCGCCGCCCCACATCTCGGGTGTCACCACGAGGTCGCCGCTTTCATAGCCGGCCATCATGCCTTCGATTACCGTTTCGGTGCCTTCGAGGTGGTTTACCGTGTCAGCGCCAAAGTCTACCTCGGCAACCAGCAGGTCGCTGGCCTGCGGCGTGAAGGCGACAAGTGTCTTCTTGTTGCGGTCCACTTTCCACTGCCCACCGTCGAACACAACGGCGATCAGGTGGTCTGCGTTGCCACCTGAAGGCGGCGTGGCAGAGAAGCGGCTGTGCACGCTCTCGGCTGAGTACATGATGTAACCCGCGCCTGTGCGGTCGTCGTGGGCTGCGATGCCCAGGTTCAGATCGCCCAGCGCAAGCGTGACCGGCTCAACCGGCGGCTCTACCGGATCTTGTGTGCTTGTGTAGAGGCCGTAGCCATTACACTCAGCCGAGAAGATGTCGAGGTTGCCGTCATTGTTTACATCGATGAAGGCAAAGTCGAACATGTTCTGCGACCATGGCTTGTCAGCTGCGCCAAAGGGGTCGATGAAAGTGCCAGTGGCCGTGCCTTCGTTCTCCAGCAAGAGGAATGAACGCAAGTTCTCAGGCGTCTCACAAGGCGGGAAAGAGGTATCAACATCAGCCACCCCGATATCGAGATCACCATCCCCATCGAGGTCACCTACCCTGAGGTTGGCGCCATTGCTGGCGGTACGCGCCCATGGCGTGGTCGCCTGCGTGAAGTTGATGTTTGCGTTTGCAGTAACCCCATTAGACAGGTTTACGTAGTCCGCTGCATCATCGACGATATAGAAATCTTTCTCCCCGTTGTTGTCGAAGTCCTCCATGATAAACATGTACGGATCGTTCGAAGGCACGGTAGACCAGTTTGTGAAGTTACCTGTACCATCGTTGTAGAGCACAAAGATACCATCGGTAGGGAATGGATCAGCTGCCTGATTGGCCGAGAGCTTCACGATGTCGTTGTCGCCATCACCATCCATATCAGTAATAGCGCCCTGCGTGCCAAAAGCAACATTGATCAAATCTCCAAGCAAGTCTTGTCCCTGATCGGTGAAGTTGCCACTGCCGTCATTGATGAGCAGCACATCTTTGGTGGTGCCATCCATGACATAGTTGGAGAAGTAGAGATCAGGCGCACCGTCTCCATTGACATCCCCTGCTGCTACGCCACAATACTGGATTGTACCTACATCGAGCGTTGGCAGTCGCGACGTTGACTCATCGGCCAGCCCAAGCCAGCCAGAAGCGTCGGCCCCGAGGTTGCGGTAGAACTTGGGCTGATCGCCAAACGTGTTGGCAATGAGCACGTCATCCCAGCCGTCGCCATCGAGGTCGGTGATGATTGCATCGCGGGCAATTGTTGGC
>JBCCIM010000263.1 GCA_039111535.1 Bacteroidota bacterium
CGGGCGAGCTGTTGTGCCATGAACGTTTTGCCCGTACCCGATGGCCCGTAAAAAATGATTTGTCGCTTGCGTTCCAGGGTATTAAGCCACTGTTGCAAGGTAGAAATTTCAAAACCCGTTTCTTTGGAGCAATCCTCGAGGGAATAAGAACTGTTAACCGTTGAGTCTACCGGCTCAAGGATTGCCTTTATGGTTTCAGAAGCCCGCTCTCGTTCCTCATTCCTCCTGTAATCCGATTCGTACGGAGGTGCGGCAGTGATTGGCTGCGCTTCAATAGGTTCAGGGGCCTGCGCCGTGGCGCTGCCGTTGGTATGTGCGGGCGCTCCTGGTTCGCTGTTTTTTGCCGATGTTGTCCGTCCGTTTTCCTGTCGCCAATGTACAAAAATATCAAACAGGTCTGTATCGTGAACGCTTGGAATAGCGTCGGTCTGGGTTTCATTGCGCAAGTGCCTGATGAAGTTCAGCCCAGTTTGGTTAAGTTCGGGCAGCACCGTCAGGTTGGTTGAATTGCCCGCTCCACCATATGCCTGTAGCATTTCGATTGCTTCCTGATGGAGCAGCATATACTGCGTAGGCTTAAGCGCGTGCAAAATTGGCGTGATAGAGCTTATGTCCATCAAAGAAAGCGAATCGAGCCGCGCCAGCGCCTCTGAAGAGCGGTCAAGTGCGTTCGATTTATACACGCAATGCCGGGTAAACTCCAGTAAAACCTGGCCTACTTGCTCCCGCACGTCTTGCTGGCTACTAAATTGTATTTCCAGTCGTTCAAGAAGCCGTTCTGCTGCTTCATGAATCGGGTGTATCCAGGCGCCTTTGCTTTGGTTTTCGGGCGTGTCGGCATGTGGTAACAGGTGTAGGAAAACCCGGTCGGTGACCGTTTCGCCAAGTTCGTGTTCTGCAATCAGGTGGGCAAAGTTTTGCTCTGCTTGTTCACGTGCCTTGGCATAGGCCGCGGCGCGGGCAACCCCTGCCGGCGATACCATGTACTCGGTAATAAATTTTTTGAATTGATCTGGCAATAGACTGCCCTCGCCTGAACTGTCGGTTGCTTGTAATGCAGCGGGGAAAGTAGCGCCTTCGGGGGGGAGGTTTATTTCCGTATGGGATTCATCGCTTACATCAGAAATATGCAGCATGGTTGCGTCTGATTCATAAGAACCCGATTGGGGCCAACTGCCATCGCCTACGTCAGCAGTTGCGCGAAACGGATCTTCAAAAACAGCCTGTTCTGCTTGTTCGATGTCATCAAGCCCGTTCAGCGCATGGTGTGCAGGGTCGCTCATGGCGCTGCATACCTGAATGGCACTCTGGATGTCGATCATGTCCTGCGGCCTGTAGGATGCCATTGCATACTTGAGGCTGTGTGCAAATTCGCGTATAGCTGAGTAAGTATCAGGTGTAGGCTTGCCGAGCGTTGGGGAGAGTCCGATGTATTTCAAAAACCACTCTGTTGGTTTTGGTAATACCAGAAACTCTGTGCCCGGGTAGCAGAATTGCAGCAGGTAGGTTGGAAAGGACCAGGTATTTGGTAATTCGTGGGCTTCGATATAGTCGAGATACGAAGCGAGGCGCTCTACAACCGGCTCGGTGCCATGCAGCAAGTGGTAAACTTGCGCGCAAAAGACGGGCTTGTCGAGCGTTGGTACGTAGAGAATTTCGAGGTCGCCGTTACTTGCATCGGTACTTTTGAGCAGTTTGTTGGCTTTTCCAACGCGCTCCAGGCGTTCAATAAAAGCTTCAGTGTCACGTGTAACCAGCAACTGGGCCAGTTTGCTTTCACTCAGCAAGGAAACGGCTTTCTTAACGGCGGAGCGTTTGTAGTTGATCTGATCGCGCCGGAATGCCTGGTGATCAAAGCCATCCCAATCTACATACTTTTTTTTAAGCAGATTGATGACGTGCGTTTTTTGTTCTGCAGTAATACTCATTGATCCCAGGGAAAATGAATTGGGGGACACCTGAAGCTATTTAAGACTCGTTACAGCGCCGGCAAGGCTGCGAACTTGCTGGAGGCACAGTTGCCGATAAATAGCCGGCATCAATTCGCCAGATCTGAATAAAATACGCGAAATAACGATAAGTTTTGATGGCAGCACATTACACAGACTGCTGGCATCTGGCTGACAGTGTTTTATATGCGCCAAAAAAAGAAAGGGCAGCTTGCAGTGCTATGCAAACTGCCCACCAAAAGCAGAGGTTTCAGGTCTGTGCCGCCTGACTTGAAAAACGCGTCTTTCTCAACAGTTTACCCGAGGAGAATGCCATGCTATTAGTAGATGCGTTGCGTTCATCAATTGAAAAGTGAAAACTTGCCGGCTCTTTGCGTGAACCAAAAAAATGCTAAACGCGGTGATAAGCTTAGACCGCAGTTAGAAGCTATTATAACAAGCAAGTTTAGTTATGCACTATTTCTCCCGATTTATTTCTCTCTTTGTTGCAAGTTTATTTTTCGTGTCTACCGGATGCACGCCAGGTGGCGCCGGCCCGGAGCAGGCCATTGCTGATACTGAAATCAATGCCGGCCCGGCTGTCAATGCAGATTCTCTCGCACGGGCACAGGTGATTGCTGATTCCCTCGCAGAAATAGAAAACATCGCAACAGCGGATGTCTATTATGCCCAGTGCGGCAATCAGGTTGTATCTATGGCCGATATTCTCGTCCCTATAGCCAGCAGCTTGCAAGCACAAGGTATTCCATATACGCGTTCTCAGGAGCCTATTGATGAATGGCGGGATTGCTCAGGGAATTTTCTACGGCTATCGAGCTATGTGGCGTCTCGGTGTTCAGACAACAGCGATGCCCTTGCTGCACCCGCTGGCATCAAGGACTATGTGCCGGGTGGTAATAACGAGGCACCGCATAACACGGGCCCACGTTCTAGCCGTGGGCTGGGGCAATGGTACCATGATCAAGCGCGTTTTATACCAATTTACTATGATGATGTCGCTGACATACATGTAGCGCCACAAGATTTGATTGACCATAGAAACCTTATCAAGCCGGGTGCTGTGCTCTGGTTCTCCCGACAAAAACCTTTAAGCACAAATGGCCTTGAAGATTTATGGGTGCGGAATGACGCCCGGACCCATATCAACCATATGGGCACAGTCACTGAAGTCACGAGAGATGAAGCCGGCAATGTAGTTGAATACAAAATGTATCATGGGCATGGTCGTGACGGGAATCATGCTTCGATCACTGCATCCCATTTCTGGGATTGGCCAGCGCATTACACACATAAGAATGGCACAAGAACTAAATTCTACCCACCCTTGGGATTCTGGGATCAATATCTCGTAGGGATTGGCACATTGCTGCCTACAGAAGCACCGCCGGCTGAAGTCTAGTAGCCACAATGGTTAGCGGGCGAACCAAAAGTTACGTATGATGCCGATTTTCTGGTGTCGCTTTTGCACAAATTAGAAAAGGGTTGAAATAGCAGGATTGCCAGATCCGTCTATTTCAACCCTTTTTAGTATGGTCCAGCAGACACTGAGCCAAAGGATGAAGTCATGTTAAGGCTGGCCGTACGGGATTTTGTCGTCTCCCCGGTTTAGCGCATCGCGTAGCCTGTTGATACCGTCAAAGTCAAATCCGAGGGAGATGGAAGGCGCTGCTTTGAACTCGGATGTATTGTCGCTTGCGAGGAAGCTTGGCTGACGGAAGAAAACTGCGCCGACTTGCAGGGTAATGTGTTTTGTGATATCAAAGCCACCACCAACAAGCGGGTATAGGCCGGCAGTTACACCTTTAAGCGGCTCGCCTTCAAATTCAAGCCTGCGCTTGATAAGCACACCAGTTACAAGAGAAAGGCGCGAAAAGAGCTCGCGTCCGAAGTACGGCTTAGGCAGCTTCTTGTCGACTGCAAACGGGTAGAACTTCAACGAGAATACTGCAAAAGATTCTGCATCGTTGATGTCAAACTCAGAGAACTGACGCGGTGTGAGGTTAAGTGCCGCTGTACCCAGGCCAATGGATGTGCCAATTCTCACACGATCTGATGTAGCATGGGCGTCATCCCATTTCATTGCGTTGATGCGTGTGTTGGCAACTGGTGTGTACAGGTCAGACATCATTTCACCCAACTGTGCCAGCATCCGTGAGCGAACAGCGCCGTAGTCGTCTAACTGCAACGAAGATTCTTTTACGTACTCATAGGCGCGGTCAACAATTTCGTTGAGCATCTCACACTGGTCGGAATCCCAGTTTGTATCGGTGCGGCAGGCGCGGCCCGTAGCATACAGGCGGGCGATGACGTCTTCAGAAGGAATATCGTTGGATGCCATGGAGTTGCGCAAAACGTCCGCGTCCCCATATTCGAGGAAACCATAGCTCCGCTGTTCTTCTTCTTTCAGGCTGCCGTGCAGGCTGGTGAAGACATTGTTGTCGAGCAACTGTCGGTTGGCATCTTCCATTTCGTCGAGCATCGACGTGCGCCGGCTGCTGCGCACTTCTTTTAGCACAACATCTGCAATGTCACTGAGGACCATTGAGTCGAAGTCAACAACAGGGACCCTGGTTTCTTCTTCTTCGACAATCTGGCAAGATCCGTCTGTCAGGTTGCGAAGCAGGATTACGTCGTCGTTGTCAAAGATACCTTCCAGCTCTTTTTCAATGTTGGATATAAAGATATCGCGCACAGCCTGCTGGCGGACGTACGGGTACGTTTCATTGGCGAGGCGGACGGTCTCTTCGTAAGCCCGGTCGAGGGATGGGGCAAGGATGTTGACATCGAATCCACCGTAAAAATCAAGTTTTACATCGTAATGCCGGCCAATTTCTAGCGGGTCGAAGACCAACCGGAATACATCAGTATAGACATCAGGCGGATTGGTCCAGCAGGCGTTCTGCTTGCTCTTTCTTCCACTGGGATCAATTTCCCCAACGACAGCGCGGATTTCGTTTTCAAGTTTGAGGGTTGTCCCCTGGATGGCCCAACGCCGTCCGTATGGGATCCACTGCGCCTTTACAACGCCAGCAGAGTAATTGATGATATGGACCAGGCGGGCGTCTACCGGCATGGCTTGGGCATGGGCCTGTCGGGGTTTCAGGCTGCCAGCAATCAACAAAGTACAAACAAGAAATGCCGACCCAAGGAGTGTCCTTAATGGCCGCTTGCCGAACATGATCGCGCTCATTCTTCGCGTGCTCATAGCTTTACTCGTACTTTTTACGAGAGATGGTTGTTGATGAAGAGTGCCAAGTTAAAGTATTACTTTAAGAAAATCTACATGAAAGTCAATATTTTCAATAGTTTTTGCAAAATTTTAGGATACAGTTTAAGCGGCTTTTAGCGGATTTCTGCCCGGTGTGAACACCATCATATTCTATTGCTTATGGCCAGATTGCCGCCGATATCCAAAAAATATCGGCATTCTTTTTCTTTTTAAAGGCAAGGAGCGCTCCTTTCGTGTTTCACTTCGCAGTTACAACTCGTCTGGGCAGAATGGCTGTTTATCCCGCAGAATAGCCGCTTGTCGCAAAAGCATATCGCTGGCTGTTGAATTCCGTTACCCTAAGCTGACCAATGTGTCTTTCCGAAATCTGGAATTCAAACAGTAAGAACGATGAAAAAAGTAACTTTATCCCTCTATGGACTCGCGTTTATGTTACTCATAAGCCTTTCACCTGCTACGGCCCTGGCCCAGCATCGGTCAGATATTGTTGAAACGGCGGTAGCCGCCGGTACCTTTAATACACTGGCTGCAGCGCTTGGTGAAGCTGATCTTGTTAAAACCCTCAAAGGCAAAGGCCCATTTACCGTATTTGCACCAACGGATGAAGCATTTGCCAAATTGCCTAAAGGCACGGTGGAGTCGTTGCTCAAGCCCGAGAATCGTGACCAATTGGTGAGCATCCTCACGTATCATGTTGTTAAAGATCGCGTACGGGCAGAGGAAGTGGCTGGACTCCGGAGTGCCGGTACGGTAAACGGTCAGCGCGTCGAAATTGCTATTGAAGACGGTCAGCTATTCCTCGACAATGCGCGGGTCACAGCAACGGATATTCGTGCAAGCAATGGCATTATCCATGTTATAGACGAAGTGCTGATTCCTGAGACCAAGCTGATTCCTGAAGTTGCGAAGGGGGCCAAGGTGTTCGAAACCCTGCTTGCTGCTGTAAAAACAGCCGGCCTGGCAGATGCACTTTCTGGTGCGGGTCCGTTTACCGTATTTGCGCCAACAGACGATGCTTTTGCCAAACTTCCAGCTGGTACGGTGGAGGCGTTGCTTAAGCCTGAGAACCGCGATCAATTGGTCGATATCCTGAAGTATCATGTGGTTGAAGGCCGTCTTTATGCTGATGATTTCTTTCGGCGCGGCCGTGTAAATACGCTCCTAGATGAGCGCGTACAGGTGAAATATGGCGATAATGCTTTTCGGGTGAACAACGCCAACGTCATTTCTACTGATATCGAAGCCGGCAATGGCGTCATTCACGTGATTGATGCTGTACTCCTGCCGAACACGGGCGCGTCAGCTTCTTCTGAAGCTACTGATATCATCCGATTGGCTATTGAAAGAGGTGTGCCCCTTTTTAACCAGGGTCAGAAAGCGGCCTGTGCAGCAATCTACGAAGTGGCTGCAACATCTGTGCTTGCATTGCCTTCGGTACCGCGTGAAGCCAAGCGTCCGTTGACGGCAGCTTTGCGAGAAATTCGGTCTACACACAGCAGCAGCCGGCAGGCGTGGATTCTTCGCGAGGCACTGGATAGCAGCCTGGCTCGACTCGATGAGATGATGACCAACTAAGGCGTTTTTCAATTAGTGTATCTATCTCGACTGTTGTGTAGTACAATTTTTAGTGAGGAGTGAGGAGTGAGGAGTGAGGAGAATGTCTCGTCCTGCTATAGGTTTACAGCAAAGCAAGTAAACCATGGAAAAGCGAGTAATAAAGCGCTATGACGATGATAATCCGCCTATGACCCACACCATCCCTTATTTCCCAAAACACCGACACCCCAATGCTCCTATTGGCTGTCCTGTTCCAGGGTGTCCGGGCCACACTAAAACGTGGCATGGCATGCCCC
>JBCCIM010000264.1 GCA_039111535.1 Bacteroidota bacterium
AACTTGAAGCAAACCAGGAAAACGCCAATCACAAAAACAATAAAAATCGGCCAGCGAAGCGGACCTGCCTTTTCAGTAAGCGACCACAGGTTACTCATCGAAAACGATGAAGACGCTGCATCCTGCGACGCATCGAGCACAGACTGCCCGGTGTCTCCTGCAGCTTCCTGCACTACAGTCAATACGCTGGCATTGGGTGCCAACGCTGCAGCTACAAACTCTGCAGTGACCAATTCAGCCGTTGCACTATTCGCCGGCGTTGTAACTGCAGCACCCGCGAGGGTGAGCGAAAAAACAAATATTAATATGCGCATGGGGAGGGTTTTCATAGATATATACTTATTGTTGAATTCTAATCTCAACGGCATCCGCCTCTCTTCGGATAGCCTCGATATCTCTCGTAACTTCAATTGTAATTTTTCGCAGCATCTTCTGTACATACAGCTTGCGTTCATTGGATTGATGGGTGTTGCCCAACTGATCAATCCATAGCAAACTGTAGCGGTACACGCCGGGCGCAATCAGTTGCCCGTCATCTGCACGCCAATCCCACGAAAGGGAATTAGGCAACACATCTCTGCCGCCAAACGTTTTGACCACAGCATCGTCGAGCTGAACGATTTGAAGCTCCCATGATTGAATATTTTGCATGAGTGCTGCACTGTTCAGGTACAACAGGGTATGATCTGGTTCATACAGTACCAGATCTTCACGCGGCACAAACGCTGCGGGGGTTTCTGCTGCGCGTGGGTCAGAATTTCTCGGAATCGTGATTTTTATCTGCTCTTTAGAGGCTTCATTGGCATTTACCAGCGTGTTGCGCATGCCGGCTGCCTTAAGCAATTGCGAGCCGGGCCCGGTAATGGTCAGGTCCCGTGCTGAGTCTGCTGCAAGTGAGCGCCCCAGTTCGCGGATCGAAGCTTCGTAGAGCGAGGAATAAGATCCTTGCAACGCTACTTCTCCACTTATTTCATCAATTATTTCTGGCGCAACTTCTTCGCGCGCCTGCACAAAAGTGCTGTCGAGCATGCCCAAATCTTCCCTCGAAAGGCGCTGCAATGCCTCATAAGGCACGTCCTGGTTAACTTTACGCACAATTTGCTGCTCGTAGAAACGTACATAATCCGTAGAAGACGAGATATAGACTTTTGGCGCTAGTTGGGGCGTTACTTCGGGTATACTGTTCGAATAGAGATAGGACGGGATGTTGATCGGCTCGGGTAAGTCGGGTGTTCGCCCGAAATCGAAAACCACGCTAAACGTGTGCGATCCATTGGACGAAGGCCCCAGGTTACCAAAGGGCAGTTCATAGCCATAATGAACGCTGATTGGGCCGCCGACGTGTAGCTGGCCTTCCAGCCGGCCAAGTTCAAAGGCCGTGTTGCTCGACAATCTCACAAACGACCCTGAGGTCGCAACGGCTTCTACCCCAAACCGCGTTTCGAGCCCGTTAAACGTATCCACAAACTCGACCAGGGCCATCGCCGGCCCCATGCCGTAGCCTATGCCTATAAAGGACTCAATATCTTGTCGGAAAGTATCATCACCGAGCGATAGATTGGGGCGATTCAGGTTGCGAAACCCTGCAGAAAGCCGGACGTGCGGTAGCGGCTGCGCAAACGCACCAACGGATGTGGTAAGCACCGTTTTGCCGAAGCCATTGGCAAATACTGGATCCGCCGGGTCGAAGCCTACAAACTCATTCTGGTTGTACGACACATTCAAAGCTTCAACACGCACCCCAACAGACAAAAAGCGAAGTACGCGCGCAGACACAGAAGCCCCGATTGCGGTACGTTGGAAAATTGGGCTGTCAAAGTATTGCACATGGGCCCCCACGCCAAATTGATCCGAAAGGAAGAACGGTGTAGACCCCAGGGCGTACCCCTGCCGTAAAGGCGCCCCGCTGGTACCGCCAATCCCCAGGTGATAGGCTTTAGCCCCCAATGCTACGCGAGACCGCTGAAAAGACATCAGCGCTGGATTTGCAAACTGGGAAGACGCATCTTCCAGGCTCATCGACGGTCCCATCAACAAAGCCTGTCCGTTGACCGCACCCGGCGTAGACAACAGAAAAGCAACCAGTACAAACGTGCACGAAGCTATTTTGCTTACGAATTGCAGCGTTGCCCGTATCTTGTTGATATGTGCGCTTCGATTATACATGTTTTGCCGTGTCAAGAGATTATCGAGCGAGCGTGATATGTCCTGAGGCAACAACCCTGTTGTCATCCTCGACAGTGAAGAGATAAACACCTGGCTGCTGGTCTTTGCCCGATTCATCCTGACCGTCCCAGACCAAAGATCCGGCGATGAGTTCAGCCTCCGTTCGTATCAACCTGCCTTCGAAGCTGAAAATCCTTAATACGGGATCGAGCAGCCCAAATTCGGTGACTTCAAACGCAATTTCATCGTTGAAGCTATCACCGTTTGGGGTAAAAGGATTGGGCGTTACGGCCATGTCTTCCGGGACCTCTACCTCGAAGGCCTCCAGTACAAATTCGTTGTTGTCTTCGGTTACTTCGGTGACCTCAAGCAAGCCATCTACAAAGAAAGAAAGCGTGTAACTGCCTGTATCGGGAAATTCTACGGGAGCTGTGAACGCTTCCTGGGCGCCGGCGGCCAGACCGTCAAACACCATGCTTGCGACGGCTTGCCCATTGCTTCGAATTTCAACCTGAAAAGGCTGGGCAACATCAATTTCGCCGTCGTTCCGCAGTTCACCCGTAAATTCCCTGCGCTGCCCGCGACGAATCGCATCCGTTGTACCGTCTGTTCGAAAGAGGTTGGTTGCAACCAGATCCGGGAGGAGCGGACGTACCTCAACAGGATTCAGACAGGCCTGGTTATTCTCATCGGTTTGCTCCTCAATTGCCATGTTCACATCCACATCAAAACAGAAGGTATGCGTGCCTTCTTGCGTGAAGTTGAAGATCCCACTCAAAATGCCCGGCAAAACTTCGATGCCCATTCCTGGCGTATCTACATCACCAAGAAAAGCAGTAGAACCGTCGGGCTGTAGTACAGAGAACCGGCTCAAAAACGAATCAGCTACCGCAAAAAACTGGTTTTGAATACTAACCTGTAGCTGGATCGGGTCTCCCGTACGCAGGTCTACGTCTGAGAATCCCGGAGCAACAACCAGGTCTCGCGGCTGCAAATCGGGCAGCGGATTCAGGGCTGTGGCCCGCAGCATAACCTGCAGCGTATCCTGGGTACAGCCGTCGTCGGTCACAATATCCAGTGATTCCAGATAATCGCCGGCAAGGGTTGGCTGGAATGATACTTCAACCGACCCTTGTGCCCCGGCGCCAATGGTTGCCGGCAGGTTCGGACTGAGCGTTGCGAAGTTCACGGGATCGCTCAGTAAAAACTCAGTGAGCTGTGAGGGTATGTTACCCAGATTATCCAGTAACGCCAGCTGCGATTGGGGCGTGCCAATGACCACCATTCCAAAATCGAGGGTATCAGGTGAAACAGTGAGCATGGACTGTGCCCCTCGGCCTACCATTTCTACCGTTTGCTCCAGTACAAAAGGCTCAACATTATCGCCACAAGCAGCTGCGTCGATGGTTGTCCGGAGCACCAGGTCCGCAGCATAATCTCGTGCACCCGGCGGTGAAAACAAGACAGAAACCGTCGAGGACTCTCCAGGCTGCAATGAAATGGATGTAATGTCGGGTGTGTAAGCCCCTTCATCGGGACGTACACTTACGTCAACTGTGAGCGGATAATTGGTGTTGTTTGCCAGGAATACTGCACGCGTGGAGTCTTCCTGAACACATACATGGGCAAAGGTCAAGCGCTCGGGAAACACGATGAGGGGTGCTTCCCTCCCACCAACATTATACAGTACGCCCACACTGCCCGAATTTGTATTAACAAATGCCAGGTCCATGTCCCCATCCCCATCAAAATCGGATGCAGCAATGTCTGTTGGATTGGCGTCTATAGGCAACTGCGCTGCTGGATAGACAGCCGGCAAGCCCGTATCAAATGATGTGTTAGCACTGTTGATAAACGGACGAATTTCGCCGGCCAGAAAATGCGAGGACACAAGATCCAGGTCATAATCTTTCCCCATACCCAATGCTTCAGCGGCGGTATCCGTGGTGTCGATATCCGCGAGTACGAGGCCGAGTGCCGGCGAACTTGTAGAGTCTACAGCAAAAGTCACAGCAGGTTGAAGCGCCGCTGCATTGCCCGTGTTCTGAAAAACCCAGATGTCACGACTGTCTTGTGCGGCAACGGCAAGGTCAACCAGCGTATCGCCAAAACGGTTATCGGTAACCCCTAGCAGGTCACCTGAAACCAGGGCTTCTGGCGAAAACGGCACGGGGGTAGGCACCGGCGTCTCAAAAGTGCCTGAACCCGTATTGCGTAAAAAATCGAGTTGTTGATCGCCCAGGCTTGCAACATACAAGTCGAGGAAGCCATCGCTATCCCAGTCTCGTGCAATGACGCTGGATGGCGATGCGCCGACGGCGTAACGATCGGGTGTTGCAAAGGTGGCGTCGCCATTGTTGGCATGTACCCACAGCTCATCAATCCCAAATGCTGTCACCACAATGTCCTGGTCGCCATCATTGTCAAGGTCAAATACGGCAGCGCGCTTTGGGCGCTCACCCGTTTCTATCGTAGATGCTGCAAAATTGCCATCCCCCTGGTTTAGCAACAACGTCATGGTGTTGCCCAGTAAATTGCTGACGAGCAAGTCGATTTGCCCATCGCTGTTGAGGTCTCCTCCCGTGATACTAAATGGGCGCATACCAACCGTCACTTCCGTCACCTGGCTGAAACGCCGTAATCCGTTGCGCTGATTGATCATGATGGACACGGTACCTGTTGCACTGTTCGCTACAGCAAGGTCAGCAAACAGGTCGCCATCAAAATCGGCAGCAAACAAAGATACAGGTTCGCGCCCGAGGCCCAGGGGAAACTCAATAGGTCCGTTGAACTCACCAGTACCATAGTCGACGCGCGGGGTAAATTGCCACTGGTAAGCCGGCATGACAGCGCCAGAGACCGCCTGTATGCCTGAAACAATAACCGAGACCAACTCACCTTCCTTGAACGTACAAGGTGGATCGTAAACAATAGTCTGCGTAGCAGCCTCATAAGAGACATCTCCCAAACACCGCCCTCCCTCGCTGCCATATACAGCGATATCATCAACATCCACAGACCCCATATCAACGGCTTCCGTAAATGTGATCCGGATCGGATCAAACGGACGTGAGTCGCTGCTGTAAGGCCGGGGCACCACAGACTCAATTTCGAAAGCCTGTCCAAATGCGTGCTCTGCAGTTAGCAGACAGAAAAGGACAAAAATTACCAGCCAGGGATTATTGAGGTGCATCAATCGTTTCATCACATTTCACCTCCCAGCTTTGAAAGTTTAGCCTGCCACGTTTTTGCCTGCTCAAACTGTCCGAGGCGTTCGTGTGCAGCAATAAGGTTGCCTATAGCCGCCCGATCATCAGGCATGCGGGTAAGGATTTGCTCGTTCACGCCGATGACCTTTTTGAAAAATTGCAAGCCGGCATAGGCTTCGCTCAACGTCTTCAGCAGTTCGACAGGCGGCTCAGGAACAGCTGCAAGCGTTTCAAGATGAGGCAATGAGGCTTCCAGTGCGCCCGTATTAAAGAGGAAGTAAGCATAATCCCGCAAGTCTTCTTGCCCTGTTTCAAGCGCAAGCAATTGCTCAAAAATCAGGGTGGCCTCTTCATTTTCCATCAAATGCATGTGTGCATGCGCGAGCCGGCGCAAGGCAGAAGGATGCACCGGGTCAATTTTCAAGGCTTCAAGCGCGTAATTGCGTGCCGACTCAAAATCCTGGTTCACAAAAGCGATATCAGACATGTTATGCCAAGACTCAAAATCATCCGGATCCAACATAACAGCCTGGCGGTACGAAAGCGTAGCCTCTGTTAGCTGTCCTGTTTGCGTTTTTGCATATCCCAAGAGCCTGTGGCCGTCGTTGTATTCAGGGCGGATCTGTGTTGCATAAGTGAGGTGTTCGACAGCCAGCGATGCGTCGCGGTTTTCAAACGCATCAACCCCTTTTTGCATGTGCTCGCGGTAGGTCGACTCGAGCGTAAATTGAATGGACTCACTGAAGCGGGCCGTTTGCTGCTCCACGCGATCAAAAGCCTGCCGGCCTTCTGCAAATACCATATCCCGAAACAGCACTTTACCCAACCAGTAGCGCGCCTCGGAATTATCAGGATTACGCTGAAGCTCAGTTTCGAGATATTGCCGGGCAGACGCAGTATCCCCAACCCGGTCATAGTAGTTGACCTGACGAACGAGGGCACTTTCACATCCAGTCAGTAAACTGACAGCCAGCAAAAGAAAAACGTATCGATGGGCTTTCATGCGTGTCCGGCCTAAAGCCGAACGAACAGAACGGATGAACTGAGCGTGCGCGACGGGGGGATTTGCACTGCTCACTCCACCAAGAGTGCTTTGAACCAGGCCTCCTGTTTGAATTGAGGGTCGTGATCTACACTGCGGCCTGAGTGGCCTTTAGTTTCACTTGCCCAAAGCCTTCCTCAAGAACTGTGCCGACGCCCACAGCCTTTGTGGCGGGGTATTTGCCCAATTGCTAAATATGCCGATTAAAGGCATTTCAGGGGACATTTTGTTCATACAATGAAGGCTTACGAGGAAACTGTTTCTACGTGTAAACGCCTGCAGTATACGGGTAGCCCAAAGCAGTCTCGCTGCAGTCTCGTATCGATTCACTTTTGCGAACGCTGGCCCCATATCTATATCTAACCTTTGTTGAGCTAAAAAAGCTGGTATGTCACAATTCAGTTATGGCCAGTATTGTCCACTTGCACATGCGCTCGATACACTCGGAGAGCGCTGGACGCTGCTGATCATCCGTGAGCTGATGCACGGCCGTTTTCGCTTTCGATACGACAAACTCGGGTGAATTCATTACGGAAGGTTTGGACATCGATTTCGTCTGGGCTACGCCAGTCGAAGGACTGACCGTATCCGGCGC
>JBCCIM010000265.1 GCA_039111535.1 Bacteroidota bacterium
AGGCTTTATCCGGCTGTGAATCCAGTAATTTAGTTTGATACAAAGCAGCCAACCGCTTTGCATCCAGCACGACCTGGTCATGGCGTTGTTTATCAGCAACAGAAATACTCATTACGCGAAAGTCTGAAGAGGATGAGATTTGAAAGGCACAGGTATTTTAGCCCTTATCTAATAGTCATCACGCTTAACTGCCTGCCTCAGATTTGAACCATTAAAACGCGTTGCTGCTGGCTGATCTGTGCCAACAATCTCACTGATAAACCGCCCACCAATCCTCCAGGGTGCTCGTCATTTCAGCCACTAGTCCTGGGCGCGCCGCCGCCTGGTTATTTAGCTCATAAGGATCATCGATGACATTATACAGCTCAACGTCATTGGTCATCCAGGCAGTCTGCTGGCCACGGATCATGAGCGTTACATCCTCATTGGGCAGGTAAGGCAGGATCAGTTTCCAACCGTCTTCACGCACCGTGTACCTGTACTTCAAGTTAGCAACCGGGTCGTTTAGATCTGCGGCCGTGTGTGCGAACAACGCGCCGTAGAGTGCTTTTCGCTTCTCTAGCTCTGCTGATTCGAAAAGATTTAAGCCGCGCATGGTAGCCGGCACGTCTATACCCGCAGCGTGCAACATGGTGGGCGCAAGGTCGATACTGCCCACCAGGGTCTGGTCGTCCCTGCCGGCTTCGACAACACCAGGCCACCGCAGCATGAGCGGCGTGCGCATGCCGGCATCGTAAGGCGACATTTTGGAGCGCGTATCCGGCATTCCCTGATCGCCAACGGCCTGCACCCAGCCATTGTCGTTCACAAACACCACAAGCGTGTTTTCGCGGTGCCCGTTGTCATCCAAAAAATTGAGCAGCTCGCCAACCGTTTCATCGAACCAGTCCACCATGGCGTAATACTTTGCCACACGTTCTGACCTGTCGGGCGCCGTGTACTTTTCGAGCAACCGCTCTGGCGGATTGTGTGGTGTGTGGGGTAAAAACGGGGCATACCAGACAAAAAACGGCTGCTCACCCGCACCTTCGATAAACTCAAAAATTGGCTGCATGCCCTCCCTGCCAATTTTCAACCCTTCGTCGCCGTGCCGGCCGCCTTCTTCAACAACGCCGTGGGTCATGCCGGCCGTGAAGCCATGCTCGGTTGGCGCGCCCTCCCACCACTTGCCAGACTGATGGCTCACGTATCCCAACTCCGCAAGAGATTCGCTGACGGTTTTGTGTTTTTTGAAAATCTCAACCATCATTGCCCGCTTCACCGGATCGCGCATTTCTTCGAGCCCGCCCGGCGGGTCGTTGCCGGTGATGCCGTGTTCGTGTGGGAAGAGCCCGGTGATCATCGTGGCCAGGCTGGGCCGGCAAACCGATGTGGGCACGTAGCCCCGGGTGTACAGCATACTTTCTGCTGCCAGCGCATCGATGTGCGGCGTTTGAATCGCCTCATGCCCCATAAACCCAAAGTCCGTCCACCCATGATCGTCACTGATTATGAGGACGATATTTGGGAGCGTATCGTCGGGTGTTGCCGGCTTTTCAGCCGCAGGTTCACAGCCGGTAAGCAGGATAAAAAGCAGCAATAGGAAAACGGGACATCTGTACATAGCAATTATGGGAGGCATATTAGCTTCGAGTCGACTGAGATGTTGTCCAGTGTGTACAAGCCCCCAATTTAAGCGAAATCTGACCTTTTGTTTGGTTCAGTTTGTTGGAGATGGGTCAAGGATCATTTTCTACTACTTTCTCCAGGGGAGCTTACCGGGGAAGCTCACCTTATCCCTCCTTCTTTAAGGTTTCAATATCACTGATTAATTGATTGATTGCCGTTTTGTTTAATCCGTTGTAAACACCTCTTATGTGCCTGTTTTTGTCGACTAGCACAAAATTCTCCGTGTGCAGGAAATCATCTTCGCTTTTGTTTTCGCCCAGGTCTTCTTCAACGAAATAATCTTGCCGGCCTAACTTATAGATATCTTTTTTCGCACCTGTAACCAAATGCCATTTATGTGACAAAACCCCTTTGTTTTCGGCATATTCTTTTAACACAGGCACAGAATCTTTTTCGGGTGTCACAGAATGGGATAACAACAGTATCTCATCATCTGCTACAAATGCATCTTGCAATAGCATCATGTTACTGGCCATCCGGGGACAAAGACCAGGGCAAGAGGTAAAGAAAAAATCTGCGACATATATCTTGCCCTCAAAATCTTTTTCTGTAACCGTTTCGCCCTCTTGATTAACAAGCTTGAAAGGCGAAATACGATGAAAGCGCTCCAGTGCTGCATCATCAGGGGAAATCCAATGCGGCGTAAACGTCGCCTCACTGTAAAAGGGAAGGGATTCAACCCTGCTGTTGTTGGGCTCGGACTCATTACACCCCGCCCAAAACATTATTATCAATAAAAGAAAACAGTTAATTTTCATATTGAATATCCTCATCTTCCAGGCCATAGCAAAGCGCTGCTTTTTTTAATCCAAAAATTCTACCTTCCCTCGCTTCATAGTTAGCATACATGTCTCCATTTTTCCTGAAGGCCTGTTGAATGCCCTGTTCTTTCCCCATGTTGAGGTTCAGCTTTTTATAGATCTCTCCCGTCCGATACCATAGTGTTTGTTCTCCGTGTGTCTTTCCCAAATGATAGTTTAGCTGCGAAACCAGGGTATGACTCACATCCGAAGACCACCTTTTTTTCTCTCCATGAAGTTTTCCATTTTGGTAATTTGCCACCTGCTTTAAATGCCCATCCGGATACCATTTAGCAGCCTGACCTTCTCTTTTCCCATTCAGGATTCCCGTCTTTTCTTTTGGTGTATTGTCTTGATACTGCACTACCATATAGCCTGAATAGCGGTGACCATTCAATGTCCACAGTGATGTCTTATTATTGTAGACCAACAGCGATTTATCAACAGCTGTATCGGGTATCGCTACGGTAGCCTCAATCGAATCAGGAATTTGCAAAGTGCTCGCGGCTTTCCCATCTGCACACGCCCCAATCAGTACACTTAACAACAATACGAATGGCGTAATAGACTTCATCTGTTTATATATAGAAAAGGAATTAGGCTAACTTTTGCGGTCTAATAAAACCTGACAACTGCCTTTTGCCGGGAAAGCAGTTGTCAGGTTTTATTATAAGATCTGACTTGGCGTGCCTTGCAAATCCACGCCAAAAAGGACGATGATAGATCCTATATAAAATTCATTGATGATGTGATAATGGTAAATTTCTTCTCCATTACTGTGTTGCGTTACGCCAAAGTGGCCTCCTGATTCATCTAAATCTGCAGGATAAGAGCCATCCGCTTCTCTTCTTCCGTACAATAAAAAGCCATCTGCCATGATCCCTACTAACCTTTCATCATCATGAGACAGCACTGTGTTTTCAGGGACATCTGAAGACTCTACATGGTAATGGTAGCCCGAAGGCCCATTGTGGGCGCCGGCATAATCAAACGTTTCGGCAATTACTTCTTCCAGGGGTCTGTTAGGTCCTTCTGTATCATTGAAAATTGGGACACCCGTTACTGAGATACCAATGGGCCCCAGGCCTGTTGCCGAACTTGAAAGGGCCAGTTCTGGTGCAGCTGATGTAGTAAGCGTAAAAGAACGATCTCCACCAATCCGCCCTGGTGTCAGTGCCTGGGCCACTACGGGTTCGATATACAGCGCGTTAGCCTCATCCCAGTACGGGGATGTATGGTTGGGCATACCATTTGACTCAATAGTAATTTCATCTCCATCAAAAGAAACAGTCACCGCGGCAGGGTTAAATTCGTCAAACGCAGCGACGGGTGTGTTGATAGGGCCGGCATCTTCCGGGTTGTCCACATTTGAATCGCAGGCTGTAAAAAGAATAGATAACCCGAGCAGGGCTGTAAAAAGGGGAAAAACTGATTTTTTCATAAGATTTTCTATTCAGTTGTTTCCCTTTAGACCCTCGACTAATCAAGGTCTTTGAGGAAGGGGATTGTTATGGCTACCGTTACCCGGCACTGGGCTGAATAATGCGATAATGCGCAGGACAGTAAGCCCTGGCTGCCCATCGGCCTCGACAGGCCCGACCGCGTTGTCAGCATGCCGATGCGCCAAGCACCCGCTTTTATTTATATGCCTTGCCAGAGTCTAAAGGAGAGATGTTAAGGCCGCGTTCAGATCGTGTGTGAATGCCGCTTACAGATGTCAGAAAAGTCAATAGCGCTGGGTGGTGACATTGCGCCAAAGGTTGTGCGAGAAGGAAAAACCATATAATGGGTCGGGACTTACTAGATCGTGTCCAGCACAGGCTTCTCGTCCCGCTTCCCAACTAAAAACGACTGCCACCAGTCAGGCAACCGTCGCTCTAAATTGTGCCGGGGGTGGGTATGCTCGCCAGTCTACTGGGATCCACTGGCGTCTACTGTGTGCCCATTTTGGATATTATTTGAGGATTTTAGCCATTATTTAGGCACTGGAGCCTACTGGGATCTACTAACGAACCCTGACACTTTCCCTGACACTCAACTAGCCAGGTCTTCGATAAAACTGGAGCCATTCAAGTTTAAACTGGCTCTCATTCCAACACCGCCTATTCTTGCCCTTCGTTCTGAGATAGTTCAGCTTTGAACCAGTGGTTCAAGGTCTCCTGTGCACCGCCTCCACGCCCTTGAGCAGCACCGCCTGCGCCACCAGGCCTGCCTCCACCTATTCCGCCAGCCCTGCCACCGCCTCCTCGCCGGCCGCCACCAGCTCTTCCTCCCCCTCGCTGCCCCGTTTGCTCGCGGACAGCTTCTCTATCTATTTCTGGTACTTCAAGTCCTACACCAACCACAGCACTGGAAGCCTCATCCACTGGTAAACCATTTAGCGATGCCAGGGGAAGGCGCAGCTCAAACGTGAGAATACCGTAATCGTAGGAACCCGAAGCCGAAATTGTATCCTCGCTGCCTATCCGCTCTGCCGCAGTTTCATCGCCAATGACTTCCAACTGGGCCAGCATCTTCTCTGATGCTGCTTGTATCCTCTGCGCTTGTTGTTGACGCGCCTCTTCGGATCCACCAGCGTCGAAATTCCCTGCGCCCCTGCCCATACCACCACGTGCATCGCTGGCCATCAAGCCCACAGGGTATTTAACGCCAAGGGATTTATCTTTACCACCTTCAGCATCTAACCAGATCATAAGCCCCCGCGTCATAATCTGACGCGTTACAGACTCATCGCGCGACATAAATGCCAGATACAGGTAGTCGGTGTCATTTGATACGCCCAATGAAAACCGTTCTTTCTCTACCTGCTTTACCCCACCATCCCAATCATTAACATTCGCATCAATGGCAGGGACCGTTGTAGCATATTGACTCTGGATGGTTTTGGTTGAGCTACAAGCAGGCAACAACAGAAGAAATCCCAAAATTAGAATGGCTCTCGGATTCGCTTGATGCCGCTGCAAAAGCTTACTAAAGTACATTGATTTCGCATTGAAAGGTGTCTAAAATCTAGTTCTGTATAGCGCTTTGTATTTGACACTAAAGCAAACACGCTGATACAATTCCATAGACGAAACCAGGCGTCCTTACATTCCATTTTTTTAGAAAGCTATCCTTTGTCCCTTCCGTGCTTATAGCTGTCTTTTGGGGTAAATCCAACGGGAAAGAGACTGTTGAGAGATTTCTAACAGATTAGGGCGTGTAGACAATTAGCAGGGAAATCTATGTTTTTGAAGCATATTGTGATTATCAAGGCGTTTTTTGAGACGCAATGCAGCGCATTCCTGAATCTAGTTCAGGACAGGCTGTGCGAGGAAAAGAACGAAGATAGGCGCAATATGAGCAAAACAATCTTTTTTAGCTGATTGTCTACACGCCCTAGCGATTCAGCCCCAGGCGTGTCTCCAGTTCATCACGCCGGCCCCGGCTTACCTTGAGTCGCTTACCGCCCTTTAGTTTAACCGCATAATCCCCGCCAGAGTTGACGAGCAAAGACTCGATACAGTCTAACCTCACAATGGTACTCCTGTGAATTCGAAAGAACTGGTCCGGGTCGAGACGTTCTTCCAGCGTCTGCATTTTTTCGCGGGTCACAAATACGTTTTCTCCCACATGTAACTCGGCATAGTGATCACTGGCCGTGATGAAGTCAATATCTACAACCGGAACGATGCGTATCTGTCCACGCATTTCCACAGCCACGCGCTCCAGGTACTCTGGCGTTCTGTCTGCACGCTGCGGTAGTTGCTGATGCCTCTTCCCTCCTTCCTGAACAAGTTTCATCAACCTCCCTGTCATATCACCCATTTTTTGAAGGGTGAGCACACTTCTCGCTCGTTCAAAACTTTGTTCAAATCGTTTTTCGTCAAAGGGCTTCACCAGATAGTCAAGAGCCGCTAACTCAAAAGCCTTTAACGCAAATTGATCGTACGCCGTTACAAAAATTGTTACAGGCATGTGATCAGGACCAATCTCACGAATAACATCAATCCCGGTTAATCCAGGCATCTGTACGTCGAGGAATACCAAATCAGGACCAAGTGCATGAATTGCTTCGACGGCTTCCTCCCCATTGGCTGCCATACCGACAATCTCTACGTTGTCCTTTCCTGCCAGGAGGTCTTCAAGCCATTGCCGGGCAAAAGGCTCATCATCAACGATAAGTACACGAATGGCAGTCTCTTTGGTCATAAGTTGTCTACAATATTTGCCCCCAAACGGGCAGCCGCGTGCAAGTCGGTCCTGGTGTGGTAAGGAAGCGTAATGACGACAACAAATCCCCCGCCTTCAGCCTCACGTAACACAAAATCTTGCGCAGAAACATAGAGTTGTTCCAGGCGTGCCTGCGTATTACGAAGCCCAACTCCATGTCCTTCTTCAGCCTTTCCGCTGTCAGCATCTCCTGGTCCATTGTCCCGAACACTCAAACATAGGTTTTCTCCTTCCCGCCATGCATGCACCCAGATATGGCCGGCTTCACGTACCTGACTTATTCCGTGTTTGATGGCATTTTCCACGAGCGGCTGTAAAATCAGGTTTGG
>JBCCIM010000266.1 GCA_039111535.1 Bacteroidota bacterium
CGATTTTCGAATGCCGATTTTCGAATGCCGATTTTCGAATGCCGATTTTCGAATGCCGATTTTCGAATGCCGATTTTCGAATGCCGATTTTCGAATGCCGATTGATGTTCTTTTTTGTCAAAGGCACATACAAAAGCATCACTACCTGTGCTGGAATAGTGCAAAACGGAAGCACGGAAATACGAAAAACCTTATCGCAAAACCTTACATCGTGAGGTAATTACTTACGCCAATAAGGGTGAACACGAACCCATTCACTTTTATTGATAGATTATGTCCAGCCCAATTGCAGATATCCGCACACTTATAAACAGCACAACTTTTCTCACAGACGGCGGCCTCGAGACCACGCTCATCTTCGACAAAAAGCTCGAACTGCCCCACTTTGCGGCATTCCCGCTGCTTGAAGACCCAAACCGGTTGCAGGTCGTTATGGATTACTACATCCCGTACCTTGAACTGGCAAAAAAATACAAAACAGGGTTTATCCTGGAGAGCGCGACGTACAAGGCAAATCCTGAAACAGGATACCAACTGGGGTACACGCAAGAAGAATTAAACGATGTCAACCAGCTTGCTATTGCGCAGTTGAAAGTGCTCAAACAGCGGTATAAAAATGACATGGGCCCGATTCTGATTAGCGGCTGTATGGGACCGGGTAAAGACGGGTATTCGCTCGAGTCCCGCATGACGATTGGCGAAGCACAAGCCCTGCATTCCCATCAGGTTGAGGCATTCAAGGCTGCCGGCGCGGACCTCGTTTCAGCTTTTACCCTCAACTATGCCGAAGAAGCCATCGGCATCACAAAAGCCGCAAAGGCAGCCGGCATCAATGTCGCCATTTCTTTCACCCTGGAAACAGACGGACGGCTTATTGATGGCACCTCACTGCGCGATGTCATCACAGAGGTTGACGAAGCAACCGATGCGTATCCGGCCTACTACATGATTAATTGCGCGCACCCAACGCACTTCTACGCGCAAGTTGCTGATGATGAAGTGTGCAACAAACGGGTTAAGGCCGTCCGCGCCAACGCTTCCTGCAAAAGCCATGCAGAGCTGGATGAGTCTACCGAGTTGGACCCCGGGGACCGGCAAGAACTGGCTGCCCGCTACGGAGAATTGCGCCATGGCCTCCCGGGCATCAATGTATGGGGCGGCTGTTGCGGCACCGACAGCACACACCTTGCAGCCATTTGCGAGGAGTTGATGCACGTTGCGGCATAACTGAAGCCATCTTTTCTACTATAAAAAGGAGATGCCGCGTACGTTTTGCAAAAACGACTGCAGCATCTCCTTTTTTATCATAATCGCACATAAATCGTGGTAACATTTCCCTAACACACACAACACAACTGACATCACTGAACAATTCCCTCTGTTAACCACCCGTTTGAAGTTGATGTCAGGTAGAAGTGCTTTGTTGTTGCTGCTCGTTTTTCTAGGAGCAATCCTCCCCAAACCCATCTACGCCCAGGTTACCCACGCACTTATTCAGGGCACGGTGCTAGACGAATCAGAAGCACCCCTCGCCGGCGCAAATGTCGTAGCCATCCACGAACCCTCCGGCACCTGGTACGGCACAGCCACCCAGGCCGACGGTAGATACACACTCCCCAATCTGCAGCCCGGCGGCCCCTACACGCTCTCTGTATCCTTCATCGGCTATGACACCCAGCAGGAAACGCAGCTCTTTGTACAACTGAGCACAACGTCTATTTTTGAGTTTCAACTCACGCCTTCAGACATTACACTTGGCGAAATTGTGATTGCCTACGACAATGCGGCCCTCTTTGACGCTGACCGCAAAGGCGTAGCCAGCAACGTTAACCAGGAGCAGATTGAACGATTGCCATCGCTCAACAGAAGCCTTCAGGACATGACGCGGATTACACCGCAAGGCAACACAAACGTTTTTGCCGGCACAAACTACCGCTTCAACCACCTGAGCATAGACGGCGCAGCCCACAATGATGTACTCGGCTTTCAAGAGCCGGCAAGCGGCGCAGGCGGCACCGTTGCCTCAGGCACTCCGGGCGCCCTTGCAAACGCGCAGCCAATTAGCCTTGATGCTATTGCTGAAGTCCAGGTTGCCATTGCGCCGTTTGACGTCCGCCTGGGCAACTTCACAGGCGCCAACCTGAATGCCGTCACGCGCCGCGGCAGCAACCAAATTGAAGGCGCTGCCTACGCATTTGGTCGCAACGAAAACCTCGCCGGCAAAGACATCAACGGCAATGCACTTGAGTCCTTTCACGACTATAGTTCTGGCTTTCGGATTGGCGGGCCGCTTATTCGAAACAAGCTCTTTGCGTTTGCCAATTATGAACTCAGCCGCAGGGCTGAACCGGTGCTTGCCGTGCCAGGCTCCGCGGGATCCAATATTCCGATCGATGTAGTAACCGCAATTTCGGATACGCTGGAAAGCAGATTGGGCTACAACCCCGGTGCCTTTGGCCGGCTCACGAATAACCGCATTAACGACAAGCTCTTTGTCCGATTCGACTATAACCTGGGTAAAAACCACAAACTCAGCCTCCGTCACAACCTCGTCGACGCTAGCGCAGACAACCTCTCCCGCAGCGAAGGAGTTTTCAAATATTCCAGCCAATCGTTCAACCACCAGAGCCGGACAAACAGTACGGTTGCAGAATGGAAAGCTACCTTTGGTAACCGGGCCAGTAACCACATGATTGTTGGCTACAACAACGTGGAAGACAATCGCGAATTTGACGGTGATGTATTTCCCCACGTCGAAATCAACTACAATACGTCGAATCAGATTTTCCTCGGCACCTACCGGGAAGCTTCCGTTTATGGGCTCTCTGTTGGCTCGGTGCAGTTCACAAACAACTACAGCCTGTACCGGGGCAAACATACGATCACAATCGGCACCAGCAATGAATTCCACCGCCTCCAGTACCGCTTCCTTACTGCGTGGAATGGCCGTTGGGCGTATCGTTCGGTGGATGACTTTTTTGCCGATAGCCCAAGCCGGGTACGTGGCGCCTACAATCTGTTGAACAATGATTTCAACTTCAACCGCAATCGCCCATCAGCCGACCTGCGGGTATTTCTGCTGAGCGGTTACATCCAGGATGAGATCCGGGTTAGCGAGCGACTGGCGCTTACGATAGGTGCTAGGCTGGATATGCAGGTACAACCAGACCAGGTGCCTATTAATCCAGAAGTCCAAAACACACCGGCGTTTGCCGGCTTCGATAACGACTTCGGTGGCGCCCCACAGATCAATCCACGCGTTGGATTCAATTACGCCTTACGCGAGGATCGCTCGATGCAGCTCAGGGGTGGACTTGGCCTATTTACAGGGCGAATTCCTTTTGTATGGAATGCGTATGCACACTACGTTTCTGGGCTCGAATATGGCAACGTTGACATCCGCCCAGACGGTGACTTCCCGCTAGAAAGAGACATTTCTGCGCTTAGCGATTTACAGCCCGGCTTAACTGAAATCAACCTTGTCGACAACGATTTCAAGTTACCCCGCGTGGCGCGACTGAGCCTTGCTTATGATGTCAAGCTCCCGGCGCAGACCTCTTTGACATTGGAAGGCGTGTTTTCCAAATCACTAGATGCGATCCAGTTTCAATCCATCAACCTGAATCCCGCAACTGCGACATTCAACGGCGCAGATCAGCGGCTGTACTACACCAGTTCTGGCGAAGAACGCAAGATCAATCCAAACTTTACCAACGTCTTCCTCCTCACCAACACGGACAAAGGCTACCAGTATAATTTAACCGCCCAACTTCGGACCCAGTTTAGCGCAAACGTCGCAATGACTACGGCTTACACGTATGGTGAGAGCAAAGATGTATCTAATGGCGTGCGCAACTCGATGGCGGCAAACTTCAACTGGAACCAATCGGTATTCTCGAACGACCCGGGATTGGCGTACTCTAATTTTGACTTGCGCCATCGGGTACTTGCAACCGTTGATGCGCGCAAGCTATGGAAAGCCGGCCACGAGACCTACGCCAGTTTTCTCATCAACGCCCAATCAGGCAGCCCTTTCTCGTTCACCTACTCCGGCGACTTGAACAGAGATGGGTCATCAAGAAACGACCTGATCTTTGTACCAGGAGACGCCAGCGAAATCAACCTGCTGCCTTACGAAGACGCGCTGGGTAACACCGTCGATGCGGCAACACAGTGGGCAAACCTGGATGCGTATATCTCGAACAATGATTACCTCGACAGCCGGCGCGGCACCTACGCAGAGCGTAATGGCAGCCGCACCCCGTGGAATTTCCAGATCGACATGCGGCTTGCACACCGCATAGAAATCAAAAGCCGGCGTACGCAATCCGTTGAGCTTTCCCTCGACATCTTCAACCTGGGCGACCTTATCCACGAGCGGCTTGGCCGGCAGACCTTTGTACCCAACGAAACCAATGCCTCTTTCCAACTGCTGGAATTTGAAACCATTGAAGATGGGACCCCCTACTTTCAGTTCAAAAACCCAACCGGCACCCCCTGGCAGATCGACCCACTGGCTTCAAGGTGGCAAGCACAGTTTGGTGTGCGCTATTCGTTTTAGTTTAGCAATACCCCCCTCCTCCACGTCATCCCGGACTTGATCCGGGACCCAGATGCCTTACCTCAACCACGACTGCTAACCAGAGCAAACTGCCTCCCCAGATTCCTCGGCTTCGCTCGGAATGACATGGGCCAAGCAGATCGCATTCAGCATTCCACAATCCACAATCCACAATCACCACCGGCTTTTCTACTTGAAGCATTCTATCTTACTTCCCCCACCCCAGGAAGCAAAATAGCCTGCCAAGATGAAATCGTTCGTGTTCGATAAATACTTTTCACTCTTTTTTGCGGCACTACTGTTCAGCGTAACACCAGTTCATGGGCAGTCAACAGCAAATAGTCATGATGAGTTGTTGACCTTCTTTGACGCGTGGCGCGCTTTCGAAAAGCCGCCGATGCTGGATGGCGCACCTGACTATACAGCAACAACTTTTGCGACGAGGCATGAAGCCTTTTTGCCCATGCGCGAACAGCTGCTTGCAATGGATACAACCGGGTGGTCTGTAGCTGAGCGCGTTGACTGGCACATCGTGCGCGCTGAGATGAACGGGTTTGATTTCAACCACCGCGTATTAAAACCGTGGGTAAGAGACCCTGCGTATTACAGCTCGATCTGGATGGGTCGCAGCGATGTGCCGGCCCACGAAGGCCCTAACCACCACGCCCTTATAGAATTCTGGACCTATGAACTCCCGCTCTCGCCAGTAGCAGAACAACGCCTGACAAAAGAACTTGCAGTCATCCCGCCGTTGATGGCGCAAGCCAAACTTAATCTAACCGGTAACGCCCGCGAACTATGGATCACAGGCATCCGCGACATCAAAGCCCAGGTACGCAGCCTCAACATGATCAAACAGAAAGTCGGTGATGATGCAGGCGCAGCATTGCTGGAGGTGATCGAAGCCGGCATCGCTGCCTCCCAGGATTTGATCACCTGGCTCGAAGAACAGGCACCGCACAAAGACGGCCCGTCGGGCATTGGCAAAGACAACTATACCTGGTACCAGCAGCACGTACACCTCGTGCCGCTTACCTGGGAAGATGAAGTCCGCTTACTCAAACGCGAACTTGACCGGGCCTGGTCTTCGTTGAAGCTCGAAGAAAACCGTAACCGCAATTTGCCGCCTATGGTCGCTGCATCAAATCCGGCAGCATACGACGCCAATGCAGACAGGGCTGCAACACGATTAATGGAATTTCTAGAAGAAGAAGAAATCCTCACGGTAACCGATTACATGGAGCCGGCGCTACGCGTGCGCCTGGGCAGCTTTGTCCCCGAAGCCATCCGCAACTTCTTCTGGATTGGTGCCCATTACGATCCACTCCCGCTTTACACGCACTTCTATCACTGGTTTGAGCTGGCACGTATGGATCGCACGCCACATCCAAGCCCGGTGCGCGGCCCTTCGCTTTACAACATATTCGACAGCCGCAACGAAGGCACCGCCACCGGCGTCGAGGAGATGTTTATGCATGCCGGCCTGTACGACGATAGCCCGCGTTCGCGTGAAATTGTCTGGATTCTTCTCGCCCAACGCGCTGCACGTGGACTGGGCTCGCTCTACGCGCATGCCAACGAGATGACCATGGAAGAAGCCGGTGGCATTCACATGGACTGGACTCCCCGTGGATGGATGAAAACCGAAAAAGAACTCCTCATTTTCGAGCAGCATCTCTACCTCCGTCAACCTGGATACGGCACAAGTTACATCACAGGCAAGTACCTGCTGGAACGCACATTGGCTGACTATGCAAAACTTATGGAAGAGAAAGGCCAGCCTTTCAGCCTGAAAGCATTCTTCGATGAACTCAACCGGATTGACAGTATCCCCATTTCACTAGCCAGATGGGAAATGACCGGGCTGGACGATGAGATCAGACAGTTAAGCACCCCATAGTCACCACGCAAATGCCTCACCACGTCATGCCGGACTTGATCCGGTATCCACAGGTATGTCTGACACGCATACCTGGCTACCAAAAAATGGCGATTACATATCTGGAATGCTGATCTTCTTCGCAGTAACCATTTCAACCGGTTCTTTAAAAACAAGCGGATCGTTTGCCTTGGTGTAGAAGGCCAAACCCTTGTAGCTTGTCAGATATTTGTGCGTTGTACGGATCACCTTCGTCGGCGCATATACAATCAGTGGCTTTTCACTTTGACCGGCGATTTTCAAAAACTCCGCCGGCTCAACCTGCACAACCACACCCGAAGCCTTGATCGCGTTGGCAACAGCATTCATCACAACAACAGCAGCACCACTCATAATACTTAACCCTTTTGTTCTAAATACTCAGTCGCCATGCATCTGATGGATGGTTCGTAAACCACCTCAAGGCAAACGGAAAGAAATAAGGCCCAAACCTTCAACCTGAAACATTCAACGGCA
>JBCCIM010000267.1 GCA_039111535.1 Bacteroidota bacterium
ATCGCTGCTTGCGGCAACGGTGAATCGATGACCTCAGTATTGGCAGGGACCGTTTGATTTTCAAAGTACTGTAATCCACCTGTCAACGAGCCGATAACAAGGTCGAAATCATTGTCTGCATCCAGGTCGGCCAGTGCCGGCGTAATTCTACGCACATCAGACAATCCAAACACATCTTCAGCAAGGGTAAACGCCGGCGCATCAGCACTACCTGTATTCGTATACAAAAGGACGCCATCCTGGTCCGTACCAACCACCAGATCCTGATCGCCGTCTGCATCGATATCCAGAAAAACAGGCACACTGCGACGGCCGGCGTCGATGCCCTGCCAGTTTTCAATGGGGGTAGCAAAAACGGGCGCTGAAGTTGAACCGGTGTTCTGATAAAAATTGAGCGTCCCATTGGCTTCGCCGGCAATCACATCCAGGTCATCATCCCCATCTAAATCAACCAGTACCGGCGTGCTGTTGCTACCGGCGGGGAGATCGAGTAGTGCTTCATCAACAAGCGAATAACCGGCGATGCCCGTTCCATCCTGCCGCAGATACTGTATAGGGCCCTGCCATGAACCTACAAGCATATCAGCATCTCCATCTGCATCCAGATCGCCAAAAGCAGGGGCATAATTGAATGCCGGCGCAAGCGCCAACTGCCCATCCTGATAAAACGCCGGCGACATCGCGTCCCCGCGGTTTTCGAAAAAATACACTGCAGCCGTTTCAAGCGTGTTGGGATCCAGGCTGTTGCTTACATACAGATCGAGATCACCGTCGCCATCTCCGTCGTGCAATACCGGCAAACTGTCGCTTCCAAAATCGAGGTTTGACAAGAATCGGGATGTCTGCTGATTTAACCCGCCATCTTCATTGCCCTGAAAGAAGAGCATATTGTCCGCAAGGTTGCTTGAGGCCGAAAAGGCGCCCCCCAGTACACCTACGAGCAGGTCGATAACACCATCACCGTTAACATCACCAAACGTCGGCGCGTTGTATCCACTGGACACAAGCGGATCATTCAAAGGAAAGTCGGCAGACTCACCTGAAAAATCAGGTAGATCGCAGGTCCCTTTGTTTTCGAAGTAGAGCAATCCGGACTCAAAGAAGTCCCCCCAAAACAAATCCTGGTCCTCATCACCATCAAAATCAACAAACGCCAGGGTGTTGGCACCATGACGCGCCGCATCGCTGTTTTGCTTGCCCGTTTCTCCAACAATTTCTATGTCCTGAAACCGCTCATCTGCCAATGCAAATTGCGGAACACCTTCGACATCAAACTGGACCAGTTCGTACCGCCGGATGGTCCCGTCGAGCCGGCCAACAAACAAATCAGGGAGCCCATCACAATCTATGTCGGTGACGTTCGGGATATTCTGTCGATCAGCAAAGAGTGGCTCCCCGTTTTGTTCGAACAATGTGTCTGCAACCAATTCAAAAACAGGGACTTCAGCGCTGCCGGTGTTTTCGAAATACTGGACAAAGCTGAACGATCGTTCAGTTAACAGGTCCAGATCCTGGTCCCCGTCGATATCGGCAAAACGAAACCATTCGCCTACGGTGAGTTGCTGGAAGTGACTGCTTTCAAGTGAGAAGGGGGTCGCAGCAGCCGGGTTATGCTCGAAAAACATGATTTGATTCGACCGCTCTTGCAGGAAGAGGTCGACATCCCCATCCGCATCAATATCTACAAATTGGGGACGCGGGGTATTGAATCCATCAAGGAAAGGCAGTTGGTACGGCACCTCCATCTCGTCAAAAACGGGAAAAGGTGTAATCTGCCGCAGGAGGGGGATGGATTGCGCGACGGCCTGGTAGCTGTTGACCAGGCCGGCGAGCAAAAAAAGAAAGCAGACTAACGCACTACGGTACAATTGCAGAGAGGCCGGCCGGGAATCGTCCAACTTCAATTACCTTTTCGATGGTGTTGGTTGCGGTGTTGATTACAACAACAGTGCCTTTGTCCTGGTTTGTACCAAAATCATAGCGGGGCGTAAAACCGCCGGCCATGTTTCTGTTTGAGATGTAGACATAGTCCCCATCAGGCGTAATGGATGCACCGTGGGGCTGCGAAAGGCCATCACCGGTAATGGTCTGCAAAATGGTGAAGTTGTTCATATCGAGTACTGAAACCGAATTACTGTTCAGGTTACCGACATATACCTGAGAACCGTCAGGCGTCCATACGGGATGCCATGGCTGGTTGTCCACTTCGATCGCACCGATGCGGATGATACCTGGAGGCGAAGCGCTGTCAAGGATTACGACCTGATTGGAAGACTGGCCGGTTGCCACCATTCGAGAGCCGTCAGGCGAAATGGCAAACTGCACAAACGAATGGAACGGAGCCGCAAGCAGGGTGAAGGTGACTTCATCGGTTGACGTGTTAACCGTCATGACCCGGTTTTCGTTTAGACTACCCGTGTGCACAAATTCCCCTGAAGGATCTACAGCAAGTGCATGTGGACGGGAGAAAAACACATCGATTTCGCGAACGCTTCGGTCAAGCTGCGTAATGGCGGCGATGCTTTGCGGCGGCGTCACAGCTGTTAGCGAACGGCCGGCGTAAACTTCATCTTTGACACCATTAACGGCCAGTATCCCCGGGGTCTCAAAATCGACACAGCCTTCAAACAATGGGCGGTTTTGGGAGCCATTGGAAAACTCACAAACTTTGTTGTCTCCAATCAGAGATACATACCAAGTATCACCAGTCGGATCAACGGCCACATGATGAGGCTTTGCATTGGGAGTGAAGAGGTCGGAATTCAATTCAACCAGGTCTACATTCCGTATAACCGTCTGAGACTCGGTATCAATAATGGAGATAAGTGCATCGTTCTGATTGGGCACATACAACAATTCAGACGCATCGCCATAAGGCACGGAACCATCATCAAACAGCGCACCACCATCTATCCAGCGCTTCAAAAAAGTAATCTCACCTTGCCCAAGTGTATCTGCCGACAATTCGAATGGGTGTGGTCCGCCAACAAGTTTGGTGACCATATTTATCATCAAACTATTGTCCCCATCAAAGGCGATGAGTGCGCTACCGTTATTCCCGCCAGCAACCAGATTCTCCCAGCTATCAAGCCTGAGCCCTTCAGCGGCATCAGTGCCCGCATGGCACCTGGTACAATATCTATCAAATATGGGCTGGATATGGTTGACGTAGCTGATATCTGCTGTTTGGATCTGTGTATAATCCAGCGCTGAGGGTGGGGTTACAAGCTCACAACCCGCAACAGCGACCACGCTTAACAATATCAGCGAAAGAATTCGCCCGAGATATATCTTCATCTTCGATCTGTGATGGTATCAATTTCAGGATACCGAGATGCGCCCTTCAATATGATGGGATAATTTTTTATCCAATAGAAAATACTGCCTACTCAAGAACACACCTTGGGAGGGTAAATCTATGGTAAAAAAACTTAAAGTGCTAGTCTAAGTGGAATTCGTAACCCGTTGTCTTTATTTACCTTATGAGGGTAACAACGCGAGAGAGGGCAGATGTCTCACTGGTCGCACGAATGATGTACTTGCCATTTGGCAGCGTGCTGGCTTCGAACGAGACAACCTGTGGTGCATCGGGAACGATGCGGCCTTCGAACAGCACAGCGACTTGCCGGCCAAGCATGTCATATACAAGCACTTCGGTTTGCTGCGTCTGATCAACCGTGAGCGTGATAGATGTCTGCTCATCAAACGGGTTAGGATAAGGTGCACTCAAGGTGAGCTGCGTAGGAAGCTCCGCTTCTTCAACGGCTGTACCAACTACGTTTGTTGTCACAAGGAAAAGCCCTTCTGAACCACTGCTGACAGCAATAACCCCACTTTCGAAAAACGGATAATTGCTCCAGGAGCCGTCGAAGCTGACGTTATTGACGCTGGGTACGGTGTCGAAGAAAGACACTTCTACAGGATTTGCGGGATCAGAAACGTCTAGAATACGCAATCCTGCGGTATAGTTGGACTGGAAGAGGAGTCCGTTTTTGTAATACATATTGTGATCGATCACCGGCGTAGCTGCGATGTGTTCTTTGAGAACCACTGGATCGTCGAGGTCTTCGAGGTCCCAGACGATTGTCTTGGTATTGTTGCCGCGCCGGCCTTCGTCCAGTTCATCATCCTGGAAGAAATAGCGGTGATCATCTGAGAACCAGCCCTGGTGTACATATTCTACTTGCGGGTAGGTACCCTGAGCAAGGGCAACAGGGTTGTCCTTGTCCGTCACGTCCGCAATGCTGATGGCGTTTTCATTTGAGCCGATGCAAATTTCTTTGCCGGCGTGTTCTGCATCCGGGCCGTTGTAAACAACACATTGTGCATCATGGCTGTAGCCGCGGCTCGTCATTGAATCAGAAAAGCAGCCGGCAAAGGATGCGTTGAGCGGATCAGTGACATTGATCATGTGCAACCCACCGCCACACGTTGTGCCGCCCCCATTGGCGCCAACAGCATAAGCAAAGCCCGTATCTTCGTTTATAACAATGTTGTGCGCCTTGCTGAACATATCGTAGTGGGCGGTTTCGGTAAACAACTGCGGCGGCGAAGCCACAGCGCGGAGCTGTGCGAGGTCAAAAATCTGCATGCCATGTCCGCTTGCCTCAGAGACGATGAAGGCATGGTTGTTATATACCTTAATGTCTCGCCATGTTGAAGGGGTCGTATGGGTTGGCAAGTACCCCAAAACAACCGGGTTTTCCGGATCGGAAATATCAACAAATGAAGTGCCTCCGCGCATACCCTGCAGCACGTATTCTTTGTTGTCCATCGGGTCGGTCCATCCCCAGACATCATTGGTTTCGAGCGGGCGGGTGCTGTCGAGCCCGCCGGCAAGATCTGCATTGGTCACAAAAGACATCAGATCAGAAAGCTGGCAGGGAAACCCGGATGCAAATCCATTCTGACAGACCACCTTGGCGCCTGTAATAGACTGAGATTTGGCGCTAGCCACCTGATCACCAGCAGCCTGGCGGATTTTATGTTTGTCCTGTGCTGAAAGATTGCCTGTGCAAATCAACAGGAGAACAACAAAAAGTGTAGCAATACGGGATGTCATAAGTAGGCAGGGATATGGTGGTTACAGATGCGGGGGTATGGATACTGCAGGCCTGGCGGCGATGGCCCGCGGAATCGTTTGCGCGTTCACATTTTACTCGCTATGCACAGAACGAACCACTGAAATTCTGATACATCAACTCGGGGTATCGTCAAAATACTGACAAAAACTAAGCCAAGTAGGTGCAATTCATAAAGAAAGATAATACCTAATTTGCACATTCATAATACGATCAGTGCTGTTGAATTGTAAAAAACGCAAAGCGAACCGATAAGAACTCCTGTCAAGTGGCAGGGAGGTAGAAAAAAAGCAGGTTTTTCGGGAAATGACTTATCTCAGAACCCCTACCGGGCGATATACAGAATCAAGTCGCATTCCCGGCAACCTGTCATTAACTAATCTGTTATAGACTTTCAGTGTGTTGCTCTCGCAACACCGTTTGCTGTGTCGTATTAGCTACGTCGTATTTAGAAGTAGACATCTCTTTGGCCTGAAAATACTGCAGCAACCGTATTGTGAAATAGAAAATGAAGTAGTTGATATTGTATGGAGAACAAACCAAACCAACCTGTACCTGAAAGCCTTGCCAGTCGGCTGTTTGATTCAAGAACAATCATCATCAGCGGCGAAATCAACCAGAAACTGGCAGCAAGTGTTGTTGCACAGTTAATCGGAATGGCGGCAGAGTCAGACGGTGATATTACCCTGTTTATCAACTCGCAGGGCGGCCATGTGGAAGCCGGCGATACGATTCATGACATGATCCGCTTTATTCGCCCAACTGTGCGCATCATTGGCACAGGCTGGGTGGCAAGCGCCGGCGCATTGATCTTTGTATCTGTCCCCCTCGAAAACCGCTACTGCCTCCCGAACACACGCTTCCTGCTACACCAGCCTGCCGGCGGCGCAGGGGGTACTGCGAGTGATATCGAAATTGAAGCGGGCGAAATTCTCAAAATGCGCAAGCGTCTCAACGAGATTTTTGCTAAGCAGACGGATCAGACCCTCGAAAGAATCGAAAAAGACACCAACCGTAACTTCTGGCTGACAGCCAAAGATGCCAAGTCTTACGGCCTGGTTGGGCAGATTGTCGAAACCATCGACGAAGTCCTCAAGGACACCAAGTAACCCTTTTTGTAGGTGGCGCAACCCGGACAGGAGCCCCTGTCCGGTCATTGCCCGCGCCAAAACGCTATACGCAGGAAAGCCTGAGTCAATTGAATATTGACTCAGGCTTTCTTATGCTAGGAGGACTATCAGACTTGAAATGTATTGTTGCGGTTCAGAAGTGCTTGGATACGGCAACAATTTTACTTAAACTTTTCGCAGGTAAGCCAGGCTTCCCCCACCCGGAAGCCTGGCATCTCTGCGACGCTATCGCTCTATCACTGTCTTTAGAAATGCGGAGACAGATTTGCTTGGGTTCACCAGCAGTTGTCTCTCCATTAAATACAAGTTCTTGCTTCCCCCACCCGGAAGCTGTGATCTTGCGTGGATTAACAAAAGCCCGCGAACATCAGATGTGCTTTGAGAAAGAAATGAAACTGGCAACACTCCATCATGTGTACCAGCTTTTAAGTGATTCCAATCTACGAAATCAGATAGGGGCTTGTCTGTAGGTACGACTTCGGAATAGTGCGTGAGACAAATCCCCTACACTGGTTAGCCTTTTCTTACAAAGACATCTCCCTGCCACCTGTGCCCGCACACGTCTGCTAAAAAATGGCACGATAGTTTAACCTACTTACATCAACGGCCAGGATACGTCCAGATTTGATACACCACACCCGGGTGAACAAGATGTCAAGACCTCTATAAACCAAAAAATTCGCAGCTAGGCCCGACTTCCCCCACCCGGAAGCCCTGACCTAACTGCGAC
>JBCCIM010000268.1 GCA_039111535.1 Bacteroidota bacterium
CTGGGCACCATCAACATAAAGGTACTTTTCGGCATCGCCGGCGCCTGTCTGCCCGCTAACACTCACGAGCTCAAAGCTATTGAACGTCACGCTTCCTCCCGTAATCGCATTCCAGCTACTACTCGCGGCAGTCCAGAAAGCGTACAAATCAGAATCGTCCTCATAAAGTAGATACCCCTCTGTTGTCGAGCCATCGCGCGAAGTAAACGGGCTAGCGAAGCTCGGAGCGTCGGTACTTTTGTGCACAGAGAAAATTTGCACTTTGCCGTGGTGCAATCCATCGCTATAGGGTACATCCAGGAAGTCATCCGTTCCATCAAAGGTGAGCGCCGGCTGGTAATTTATGGCACCATCTGTTTTTGAAGGTTGCCGGCTGCTGGTCGCCTGTGCTGCGTCGTTAGACTGGTTGGTCTGGTCTGCCCATGCAGTAACGTTTGACGTACCTGTTACGCCGGCATCTGCCTTGAGCCACAACACGATGTTGTTGAACAACCCACCAGGTGCTGTTGTAACCGGGTCCTCGTTGTTCAGATAGTAGTTGAAGTTGCCATCCTCTTCCCCGATAAACAGATCCCAGTCGCCATCATTATCGAGATCCATGAGTATGGGCCGGCTATAATTGCCAACATCTACCCCATCCAGGTAGTTTGCATTGCCTGTTCGCTGCACAAAGGTTGGCGATGCAGTTGAACCTGTATTCTCAAAAAAGTTTATAACGCCGGCTTCTTCGCCTGCAAATGCATCCCAATCACCATCGTGATCGATGTCAACAAAGTTAACCGAACTATAAGACCCGACATCAACGCCATTAAAAGGATTGGAGCCGCCCGTGCGTTGGACAAAAGTTGCTGAAGAAGCTGAACCCGTGTTCTCAAAATAGACCAGTCCACCATTGCTGGCACCCAAAAACACATCGTAATCACCGTCATTATCGATGTCTACAAATCCAGGTTTGTTTTCATCAGTTGCAACAGGGCCGGTTAACGGGCTGGTCGTTGATGAAAAAGTGGGAGAAGATACAGTGCCTGTGTTGCGGTAGTAAAAAATATTGCTGGATTCATCGCTGATAAACAAGTCGAAGTCATCGTCATCATCTATATCTACCAGGGCTGGCGTACACCACGAGCCTACATCTATACCGTTTGCCGGGTTCGAGCCACCAGTACGCTGGACATACGTAGCAGAAGATGCTGACCCGGTATTCTCGTAGTAATAGATTGTGCCATCTGTTGCGCCGGCAAAAAGATCAAGGTCACCATCGTTGTCGATGTCCACCAGAAAAGGGGCACTTTCGGATCCGACATCTTCCCCATTGAGTGGATTGCTTCCCCCGGTCTGAACTGAAAAAGGTCCGCCCTGTACTTTGCCGGGATTGAGTCCGGATTCAGCAACTGATTTATCCCGCGTCGGACTGGGTTTGAACCGGATCGGCTGTATATCCTGATCGGAAGCGTTGACTTGTGCACTAGCTGCCTGGGGCAATAACAAATTGCCAGTCAACACAAAAATAAAACTTATCAGGACATACCAATTGATGGCTACCTGCTGCCGGCTGGCACACTGCAAGCTGGAGAACTGAGTTCCAAATGGCATAGCATTCAGTCGATTTTACTGTAGGGCTAAGAGACAGTTATCTCTTTAGAAATCGACTAGCAAAACACTTGCTTAAATAAGAAATGAAGCAAGCTGCCAGGGCGACAACGCTAAATAATTTCGCTTAGATATGCAGACACACGTTCCTTCATCCCAAAAAACTCTTCGAATAGCGCCTCTTTTTCCTGTGTCTCGAAGAACTGCGTTTGAATGAGTTGATCCCAAAACGGGTCTTCCATGAATGTCTTCCGCGAAATGCTTCGATTAAAACTGAAGCCGAGGGTGTTCGCCAGCTTGTTACTGGCAACCACTACATTCAACAGGTATTGCTCTCCTTCTTCCCGTTCTACGCTTACTGTGTAATCGTGATGGGCGGCAACGGCCATTTCCATCGAACTCAAGAAATTCAACTCATGCATCAAATACTGGCCGGCCTGTACATGATCAAACCCGAACAAAGCACGCTCCTTGGCCAATAAATCCTGGGCATTGGTATCAAGCGGACTAACTTCATCATAGAATTCAACTGCCTTTTCTGGGAAATTGTTAAACAGGACAATTTTCCCAAAATCGTGTAATATCCCTAAAGTAAAAGCTTCACTTGTATAGTCTTCACCAGCCATTTTTTGCTGGTTGCCCATTTTGGACATAGAAACGATATGCCTTGATATGTATCCTACAGCAACATTATGTCGGATCAGCCGATGAAATGCGTTACTTGTAGTTACATGCAGGTGCTCTTTCATGTCTTCAAGGCTCACGCTCATCACGATCCCCAATACAGCCTGCGGTCCCAATCCAACTACGGCACGATGTAAACTGGTAACTTCTCTCCGTAGTCCGTAATACGCAGAATTCACCACGCGTAGCACGCGCGTAACAGCACCGGGATCGTTTTCGATTACCTCAACAACTTCATCAATCTCCACTTCATCAACCTGACGAGACAAGCCCATAGCCAGCAAGAACGTATGCGGCAACACAGGCAAATCTACATTCAGATGTTCCAATTCCAGTACGGAGGAGGCACTCCGGGTCATCGCTACGGGCAAGTTGGTGAAATTCAGCAGGTATTTGGTGTCATTAAGTGTCGGTCAAAATACCAGTGTCTAAACCTTCGAAATTCACATTTAATAAAGTACGGGTGCGGCCACTCAGGCAGCTGCCAAGAGGTGCTTTGTGTACCAATGAGAAAGGTCTCGTCCGATTAACATAGACAGGTGCGAAATATCGCCGGACATGCTTTCAGCAAGAGAAGCAAGAAATACTGGATCGGGTGTATTTAGACTAACAGGCTTTGTATTTGTATTAAATCCTTTCTCGATGCGGGTGCGAATCCTGGCCGGCACATAAGGCTTGATATGGCGCGCCCAGCCAACATACTGTCGCAGCATGCGCTTAAGGCCATGGTTGACCATGTCGGCATGCGTAATGTCTTTTTTTGGATTGTGTATCTCAAACTGAGGTTTAAAAGCAGGATCTACACCAAGAAAAGCAGTTATTTGGGTAAATGTCTCTCCTGGGTCTGAAGCCATGTCTTCCAGCAACCACACGCCCACACGGTCTTTCCCAAACGCATCGTAATACCGTTGTACCTGTGCGCCAAAAGATGCAATGTCTCGATACACAAGACAAGAAGGATATCCAGTGCCATTTGGCAACGACTTGCCTTTACGGCGGGCATCTTCCAATAAGACGGCTTTCTCAAAATCACCTTCCGTTTCATGCCCCCATCGCATACAGTCGTGATGCCAGGACCGCATCATATCAACAGGGTGGCGCAGCATGATGATTATTTTTGCATCAGGAGTAAATCGGGCAATGTTTTGTGCTGCCTCTTTAGAATACAGATTCAACGCTGAAGCTTCTCCTATTCGCTTTTCTCGCCTGGCTGCCTCAAAAAGAGACAAGTACTTCTCTGTTGTCTCAACACACAAACCTGGCCATGCGATCAAGTCCTGACAAAAATGGTTGGGCTCTTTATATCGCCAATATTCCGATTCACTATGGGGCAAAAATACGTCTGGATGCTGCCTTAAATAGTGATAAAGCGAGGTTGTGCCACATTTGGGTGCGCCAACAATGAAAAAATTAGGTCTCATGGTGTCCCCTTCTCATTCAGAAACTGCGATAAAAAACGAAGGGGGGCGTGTCAATTACAGGTACAAAACGGTGGAATCAAGGGGGATGGGGTGTTGGGGGGGGGTAATTGCCAGACACGTTTGTAGTATGTGTATCACAAGCATCATACCGCCTTTCTTAGCCAACCGTTTTTATTTATCCCCACAAAATCCGCTATACACCTACGCCTCATCTGAAATAAAATACAGGTGATTCCAATGAGCGCCTCTTTTATAAACTGACCAACTGCCCGATACGCCTACACAAGGCGCTTGCTGCGTTATTTGCCGGCTAAGCATGCATTTTTTGTAATATACAGATACGACAAATTCCCTTACGCCCGGTAATTGTTACGACTAATTAGCGCCCCTCTTCTGCAAGCAAATCAAAAAAAAAAATGATCACAAAAATACGAAAGTACGCGAGAGAGAAGATCTCTCGTGGCGCACCCATAGTGGGAGGCCTTTTAACACTTGGTTTAATACTGCCAGCAACATCTGTTGAGGCACAAGACCACTCTATAGCCCGGCAATGGAACGAAGTCCAAATCGAGGCAATTCGGGGAGATACGCCGCGTCCTACGGTTCACGCCAGAAATCTATTCCACCTTTCTGCTGTGATGTATGATGCATGGGCCGTATACGACCCCATGGCAAGAACCTACATTCTTGACAATACCTATGGCAGCGAGACCTGTGCCTTCGATGGCATTACCATCCCTGCTGATGTTACAGCAGATCGCGACGAAGCAATCAGCTACGCAGCCTATCGGTTGTTGAGCCATCGGTTTGCCAATTCTCCGGGTGCAACCGAGTCACTTGCAAGTTTTGATGACTTGATGATGCAGCTCGGGTATGACACGGCCGTTACATCAACGGATTACGAAATGGATGGCGCGCCGGCGCTGGGTAACTATGTCTCACAGTGTATGATCGATGCTGGACTCCAGGATGGATCTAACGAAGTGAACGACTACGCCACAACGGACTATGAGCCGCTTAATGAGCCACTCGTTGTTGGCCTGCCTGGTAACCCTAGCATCAGCGACTTGAACCGCTGGCAGCCACTCGTGCGTGAATTCACCATCGACGAGAACGACAACGTGGTCCCTGGCCCAACCCCAGGCTTTTTGAGTCCTGAATGGGGCATCGTAACACCGTTTGCGCTTTCTGCTGATGATCTCGAAATCTTCAGCCGTGATGGTGTTGATTACTGGGTTTATCATGATCCCGGTGCACCACCACAATTGGAAACCAGCACAGCAGATGTCATTTCAGACTATCTGTGGAATTTCTCCATTGTAGCCATGTGGTCATCTCACCTGGATTCAGACAATGAAGTCATGTGGGATATCTCACCGGCAACGCAGGGAAATACACCTGTTTCCAGCTGGCCTACAACGTCCGAAGAATATCGTGCGTTTTACGACTTTGAAAATGGTGGGATCACAGCCAACCAGGGGCATGATATGAATCCTGCTACAGGCATGGCTTACGAACCACAGATGGTTCCTCGTGGTGACTATGGCCGTGTTTTGGCTGAGTTCTGGGCAGATGGTCCAAGTTCTGAAACACCTCCAGGACACTGGTACACCCTTTTCAATGAGATCAACGACAATCCTGCTTTGGAGAAGAAATTCGCCGGCCAGGGTGAAGTACTTGAAAACCTTGAATGGGATGTAAAAGGCTACCTGTTGCTTGGCGCTGCTTTGCATGATGTTGCCGTAAGCGTATGGGGCATCAAGCCTTGGCACGATTACATCCGTCCTGTTTCTGCGATCCGCGCGATTGCTGCGCTTGGCCAGAGCTCAGATCCGATGGGCGTCAACTACAATGAGAATGGCATCATGCTCGTTGATGGCCATATCGAAATGGTTGAAGCTGGCGATCCGCTTGCCGGCGAAAACGATGTAAACGTAGGTAAAGTTAAGCTCTTTGCATGGAGAGGCCCAGACTATATCGATGATGCAGCAACTGCAACCGCAGGTGTAGACTGGATTCTTGCAGAGAACTGGTGGCCATACCAGCAGCCGTCGTTCATTACGCCGCCTTTTGCCGGCTACGTATCCGGCCACTCTACATTCTCCAGTGCTGCTGCTGAAATCCTGACGCTGTTTACGGGCGATGCATATTTCCCGGGCGGAATGGGTGAATTCAGCTTCGCCGAGAATGAGTATCTCATTTTTGAAGATGGTCCAAGCATGGACATCACACTACAATGGGCAACCTACCGGGATGCTTCAGACGAAGCCAGCTTGTCTCGCATCTGGGGTGGCATCCACCCGCCGATCGACGACATTCCTGGACGCGCGATTGGTATCGAGATTGCCAATGATGTCTTCGAATATGCCGGCCAGTTCTTCTCTGGAATGGTTACCAGTGTAGAAGATGACCTGCCTTCTGAAGACAGATTGAGCGTCACGGTATTCCCAAATCCGGTTGCTAAAGCTCAGCAGGTCAACCTGTCGATTGCCAACCAGGTGAGCGATGTTGACGTTAAAGTGTTCAACGTACTCGGCCAGGAAGTTATGAGCAAGCGCGTTTCCGGATTCAACAGATCCGTTAAACTTGATGTAGGCTCGCTTGCCTCAGGCGTGTATCTGGTTAGAACCAGCAGTGGCAACCAGTCTTCAACACGTACCTTCACGGTACAGTAAGCATAGTACCTACGCTACTCAAAAAGGGAGAGAACGCATCGTTCTCTCCCTTTTTTTGTTGCGCAGATATTTTCGTCACGCGGCCGTGCAGAAGTGCGTATTCAGGATGAGGTTCTGAGCCGCAAAAATTCGCATACACCCAATTCGGAGGGGGCAGCAAATGTCCCGTTTTACGGCCCTGCCAAAACACTCGTCGGGTCTTGAAGACCCAACGGGTGTTTCACAAAGACATATCTTTTTGCAAAAACGCACCCTCACTCACCCATAAAATTCCGTATAAACACTACTTCAAGTCTTTCGCTCTCCACGTACTTGATAACTTGATCCGGTTACAATGCCGGGGATTAGATTCACTGCACATTGGAATCATATCCACCTTCCCTAAACACCCCAGGTTCAGTATAGCTTTTTACATCTGCAACACCATAGACGACAGAATATCATTCAACATAAAAAAGGGCCCGGAGGCATAGCTCCAGGCCCTTTTGTGTCTTACCATTGATTCTTTGTGGCTTACTTCACAAGCACAACTTTGCCGACTTTCATGTAGTCGTTGGCCTGGAA
>JBCCIM010000269.1 GCA_039111535.1 Bacteroidota bacterium
CGAGGTAAAGGCCCCAAAACGATGCGCAAGCTATTGCACCTGGCAGCCAGATCAATGGTAACACACAAAGCCAAGTTCAAACATTATTACGCCAGGAAACTGGCTGAAGGCAAACCAAAAAAGCTTGTTCTGAACAACGTATCCAACCAACTACTACGCATTGTTTGCAGTATGCTCAAGCACAACAAACCCTACATCGATGAATACGTCTCGGTCAATCCGAGGCTTCTTTTAACTTGACTAAGTCATAGACATCAGGATGACATGGGGGGAACAGGGCACCATCCCTACTCCTTACTCCTCGCTAAGCACTCCTCACCAAGCACTCCTCACCAAGCACTCCTCACTCCTAAAGCCCAAACGACTCACCACAGGCGCAATTGCGAATGGCTTGCGGGTTCATGAAGTGAAAACCCTTGCCCTCCAGTCCGTCGGAAAAATCGAGCTCTGATCCCATTAAATAGGCATAACTGCGTTTATCAAGCACAACCTGCACTTTCCCAATCTGCTGTACGTCATCCTGCTCCATGCGGGTTGTATCCCAACCCAGATCATAAGTAAGGCCTGAACATCCCCCTGGCACAACAGCTATTCTGAGCATCGCTGCGTCGAGGTCAACCGCTTCTTTTTCGGCTGATTCCAGAATTTTGTTAAGCGCACGTTCTGTAATCTGTAATTCCATTGTTTACCGCAGCAGTTTTGCGGGTAGAGATAAATAAAGTCTATCACTTTGTGGGATGTACCTGTTCCAGGTTACACAGTTCCTGCGCGCCCGCGCTGCAACAATACCGGGCCCTATGATTATTCTGCTAATCTTATCATAGACTAAATCCAAATAAGGGAACGAAACGTACGCGGGCGGGTTGTTGACAAAAGTTTACACCACCACTTTGTAAACAGTTGTTTACACTGTAAAATTAAGCCGCGTGAAGGCCCCCTGTGCCTCCACATATTTCCACCTGGAACGCCAAAATAGCCATGAGCCAGAGCGATACTGACTTCTTGCATGAAGTAGCTGACAGTGAATACAAGTACGGGTTTGTAACCGAAATCGAGGCAGATACAGCCCCTAAAGGGCTAAATGAAGATGTAGTACGGCTGATTTCTTCCAAGAAAGAAGAGCCCCAATGGATGCTTGACTGGCGTCTTCGCGCCTTCCGCTACTGGCAGACCTTGCAGGACAAGGACAAATACCCCCAGTGGGCACACCTGGACTACCCGGAAGTAGATTTTCAAAACATCAGCTATTACTCGGCGCCCAACAGCAAGCCCAAGTACAACAGCCTGGATGAGGTGGAGCCGGAATTACTCGAGACCTTTGCAAAGCTCGGCATCTCACTTGAAGAACAGAAGCGCCTCACGGGTGTAGCCGTAGATGTTGTGGTAGACAGCGTATCTGTTGCCACCACCTTCAAAAAGCAGTTGGCGGAACAGGGTATCATTTTCTGTTCTTTTGGCGAAGCCATTGAGAACCACCCTGAACTGGTCAAGCAATACATTGGTTCTGTAGTACCGTACACAGACAATTTCTACGCAGCGCTCAACTCCGCCGTATTTTCGGACGGCTCGTTCTGCTACATCCCGAAAGGGGTACGCTGCCCGATGGAATTGTCGACCTATTTCCGGATCAACGAAGCCGGCACCGGGCAGTTTGAGCGTACGCTGATTATTGCAGACGAAGACAGCTTCGTGAGTTACCTCGAAGGCTGCACCGCCCCCATGCGCGATGAAAACCAACTGCATGCAGCAGTTGTAGAAATTGTAGCCCACAAAGGTGCTGAGGTTAAATACTCCACCATCCAGAACTGGTACCCGGGCAATGAAGAAGGCGTAGGCGGGATTTACAACTTTGTAACCAAGCGCGGCATTTGCCAGGGAGATCATGCTAAAATTTCCTGGACCCAGCTCGAAACGGGCAGTTCTATTACCTGGAAATACCCGAGTGTAATCCTCAAAGGCGACCACTCAGTTGGCGAGTTCTACTCGGTAGCCTTTACCAAAGGCAAACAGCAAGCGGATACCGGCACAAAAATGATTCACCTCGGCAAAAACACGTCGAGCACAATTATTTCAAAAGGGATCTCTGCCGGCAAAAGCCAGAACAGCTACCGCGGCCTCGTCAAAATTAACCCCAAAGCAGACAACGCGAGAAACTTCTCTCAGTGTGACTCTATGCTGCTGGGCGACAAGTGCGGCGCGCATACCTTTCCCTACCTCGAAATCGAAAATCAATCCGCAAAGGTTGAGCACGAAGCAACAACTTCAAAAGTGGGTGAAGACCAGATTTTCTATTGCAACCAGCGCGGCATCGGCGAAGAAGAAGCCATCAAGCTGATTGTAAACGGCTTTTGCAAAGACATCCTGTCCAAGCTGCCGATGGAATTTGCTGTAGAAGCCCAGAAATTGCTGGCCATCGAACTTGAAGGTAGTGTAGGCTAAACGTGTAGGTTAACCTGCCACCATTCACCCGAAACTGGCAGACCGCCGCGTTGGTGCGTCTGCATATTTTTCCAAGAAGCGAACCCCTAACATCATCATGCTAGAGATCAAAAATCTCCGCGTTTCGATAGAAGACGAGAACAAAGAAATCCTGAAAGGCCTGGACCTCACCGTAAAAGCAGGGGAAGTACACGCCATCATGGGCCCAAATGGCTCAGGCAAAAGCACCCTGGCCTCTGTATTGGCCGGCCGCGACGGCTATGAAGTGACAGAAGGATCTGTCACCTTCCAGAATGACGACCTCCTGGAACTGGAAGCAGATGAGCGCGCCCTCGAAGGCCTGTTCCTCGCGTTTCAGTACCCGGTTGAGCTGCCTGGCGTCAGTATGTCCAACTTTCTCAAGCAGGCCATCAACGCACAGCGCGCGCACCGTGGCGAGGATCCTATCACAGCCATGGAATTCCTGAAGCTGCTGAAGGAAAAGGCAGAAATGGTACACCTGGACCCGAACCTGAAGAAGCGTTCGGTGAACGAAGGCTTCTCAGGTGGCGAAAAGAAACGCAATGAGATTTTCCAGATGGCTATTCTGGAGCCCAAACTTGCCATCATGGACGAAACCGATTCTGGTCTCGACATCGATGCACTTCGGATTGTCTCAGACGGCGTAAACCAGTTACGCGCTGATGACCGTGCCTTTGTAGTTATCACGCATTACCAGCGCCTCCTAGAATACATCGTGCCCGACTTCGTGCATGTGCTTGTAGACGGGCGGATTGTTAAGTCTGGTGGCAAAGAGCTAGCGCTTGAACTCGAAGAAAAAGGCTATGACTGGATCAAAGAAGAAGTCCTTGCCTGATCGCCTGAACCAACCAACCTCCAAATTTTTGAATCCATGAGTGTGATGACAGACCAGAAGCTTCGCATGGAAGACCGGTTCCAGGTCATGTACGAGCAGCACAACGGCCATGCCCTCAACGGGAGCAATGCATCGCTGACCACGATACGGCAGGATGCCATTGAAGACTTTGCCAAAATCGGCCTCCCGCACAAGAAAACGGAAGCCTGGAAATATACGCGCATAGAAAAAGCGCTGAGTAAAGACGTTCAGATTCAACTGCAAACTGCTACCTCTTCGCTTCAGGTTGCTGATCTTGCACCGTTTCAGATTCCTGAGCTCGATGCATACCGCGTTGTATTCCTCAACGGTCATATGCAGCCGGCGCTTGGCGACTTAAACGGATTCACAGCCGGCGTTACGTTGACCGACCTGTGCACGGCGTCTACTGAACACGCGGACCTGATGAACCCGCATTTTGCCCAATATGCTAATCCGGATTCAGATGCGTTTGTAGCCCTGAACACGGCGTTTGCCAAAGATGGCTTGTTTCTACACGTACCACAGCGTACGGTATTAGACAAACCCATCCATGTCATCCACTTGTTCGATATGCAGGCGGACCAGATGCTCCAGCCCCGCATGTTGTTTGTTGCTGAAGCCGGCAGTCAGGTCAAAGTGATCGAGAGCTTTGCCTCGCTCAACAATGGCGCTGCAACGTTTGTGAACAGCGTAACAGAATGGGTCGTGGAAGCGCGCGCCCACGTCGACCATTATCAGTTGCAGGAATTCGGCGAAGAAACTACAGTTGTTGCAGACATCCACGCACAGCAGGCAGCAACAAGCTTCTTCAGCACCCACACCACTTCGCTTACTGGCAAGATGATCAGAAACAACCTGACCATCGTCCCCGATGCTGAAGATTGTGAGAGCCACTTGTTTGGCTTTGTGCTGGGCAAAAACGATATGCACGTCGACAACCATACATTGGTTGACCACAAGAAGCCCAATTGCTTTAGCAACGAGCTGTACAAAAACATCCTCGATGACGCCTCAACGGGCATATTTAACGGGAAAGTGTTTGTCCGCCCCGACGCGCAGAAAATCAATGCGTACCAGTCGAACAAAAGCATCACGCTTACGCCCAAGGCACAGATGTACTCCAAGCCGGAGCTCGAAATCTACGCGGATGATGTGCGGTGCAGCCACGGCGCAACAACGGGCCAACTCGATGAAGATGCCCTCTTCTACCTCAGAGCCCGCGGCATCAATGAAACGCAGGCACGCTCCCTGCTGCTCATGGCTTTTGCACGTGATGTAATCGACAACATCAAAATAGAGCCTTTGCGCGCATTCGTTGACGACAAAATTGCAGCACGCCTGTAAGCGCTCTTGCTGCACATACCCTAGCTGCTATGCCTGGTGCGACCTTACATGGTACCCCCCTTGCTGCTGACTCAGCGGCGCCTCGCTTTGATATCTATAAAATCCGAGCGGACTTTCCGGCATTGGATCAGGAAGTGCACGGCCAACCGCTTGTTTATCTGGATAATGGAGCTACGGCGCAAAAGCCACAGGTAGTTATTGACCGCATCCAGTCGTATTACGAAAAAGAGAATAGTAATATTCACCGGGGCGTCCACTTCCTGAGCCAGCAGGCAACGGATGCATACGAGCAAGCCCGGTCGAAAATGCAGCTATTCATCAACGCTGCGCACGCGCATGAAGTGTTGTACACCCGCGGCACCACAGAGGCCATCAACCTCATTGCATCTACATACGGGCGCATGCACGTGCAGGCCGGCGATGAAATTCTGATCTCTACGATGGAGCACCACTCCAACATCGTACCCTGGCAGATGTTATGTGAGGAGAAAGGAGCGGTACTGAAAGTCATTCCGATCAACGAACGCGGAGAAATTCAGTACGATGCGTACTTGAACATGCTCTCCGACCGGACGCGGATTGTAGCTGTTTGCCATGTATCCAATAGCCTCGGCACAATCAATCCGATAGCCGATATGGCTGCGGCTGCGCATGCCAGTGGCAGCATCATCGTTGTTGACGGTGCCCAGGCAGCCCCACACATGGCCATCGATGTGCAAGCATTGGATGCAGATTTTTACGCGTTGTCGAGCCACAAAATGTTTGGCCCAACGGGTGTTGGTATCCTCTATGGCAAAGAAGCCCTGCTTGAGGCAATGCCACCATACCAGGGCGGCGGGGATATGATTGACAATGTGTCATTCGAAAAAACGACTTACAACGCACTCCCCCACAAGTTTGAAGCCGGCACCCCCAACATTGTTGGTGGCATTGCATTGGGCACCGCAGTTGATTACCTCAACGGAATCGGATTTGATGCCTTGCATGCCTATGAAGCGTCTTTGCTTGCCTATGCAACAAGCCAGTTGGAAGCCATCGATGGCTTGCGCATCATCGGTACAGCAACACAAAAAGCCGGCGTACTGTCTTTCCTGATTGATGATATCCATCCGTATGACACCGGAGCCATCCTCGACCAGTTGGGGATTGCTGTCCGAACCGGACACCATTGCACGCAACCACTGATGGATCACCTGGCAATCCCCGGTACAGCGCGTGCCTCCCTTGCACTCTATAACAATGAAGCGGACATCGACCAGCTTGTGGCCGGCTTGCACCGCGTTAAAAAAATGCTGGGGTAGCAATGGCTGACATTACAGCAAAAGAGCGGGAAATCGTCGAAGAGTTTGGCCTTTTTGATGACTGGATGGGCCGCTACGAGCACCTGATTGACCTCGGTCGCGCCCTTCCGTCCATGGCTGCCGACTTTCAAACAGACGCATACAAAATCAAAGGCTGCCAGTCACAGGTTTGGCTGCACGCCCATCATTCAGAAAACCAGGTGTTTTTTGATGCCAACAGCGATGCAGCCATAACCAAAGGACTCATTGCGCTGCTGGTACGCGTGCTCTCCGGGCAGCCGGCAATTACAATTATTAATGCAGACCTGGCCTTCCTCGACCAATTGGAAATGAAGGAGCACCTGTCTCCTACCCGAAAAAACGGACTCGATGCCATGATCAAACAGATGAAACTGTATGCCACAGCATTTGCAAAACTGGATGCCAACGCTGGAGCAACACCGTTAGCTCACAGCCAGACGGCAAAACGGTAAACCATCAACCAGTAAACTGCCCGCTCCCCACACACGTGCCAAGCGCAAAACCACAAGATTATGGAAACGCCTGTTGAAAACGACCAGAACGAAAAAGATAAGGTTGAAAAGGACCAGGTTGAAAACGAACTGGAGCAACGCATTATTGGTGCGCTAAAGGAGATTTTCGACCCGGAGATTCCAGTCAACATTTATGACCTCGGGCTGATTTACGACATCAACATTTACCCGGACCAGACCGTCCATGTCAGCATGACCCTCACGGCGCCAGGTTGCCCCGTGGCCGACACCATGCCACGGGAAGTTGAAGAGTCTATTCGGGATGTTGAGGGGGTAACAGACGCGCGGGTAGAGCTTACG
>JBCCIM010000270.1 GCA_039111535.1 Bacteroidota bacterium
ATTAAATTACTTAGATGTGCAACGCATCAAGGTTTGGTTCTCTGTCTATATCCGTTTCCTCCACAGATACCAACCGCAATTCGCTTTAAGTTTAGCGTTCACAGGAACACCTGCGGCGCAAACAGATATGCCTCCGCACAACCACCAACTTTGTACAATGCCTTATGCCGGCCATTAGCGTATTTGATATGCTCAAGATCGGCGTCGGCCCCTCCAGTTCACACACCCTTGGTCCGTGGCGCGCCGTTCAGCGATGGCTCAAAGAACTAGAGAACGACGTCAACCTGGATGAAGTCACGCACATCCAGATTGCCCTCTACGGCTCGCTTGCCCTCACCGGCCGCGGCCACTGCACCGACAAAGCAGTTAGCCTTGCCCTGCTGGGCTACGATCCGGTAACCGTGCCTGTCGAAGAAATTGAGGCCATCCTCAACGACCTGCGCGACAAAAAATTCATCTCCCTTGGCAATGGCAGGGACATCCCGTTCGACCCCGACACCGATATCTGGTATCAAACGCGAGAAAAACTGCCATTCCATGCCAACGGCATGCGCTGCATCGCAACCGTGGGTGAAACGTCATACAAAGGCACCTATTATTCTGTTGGTGGCGGATTTGTTGTAAAAGATGGAGAGACGGAAGAAGGCACTGACGAAGTACAGCTGCCCTATCCGTGTGAGATTTCCAACCAGTTGCTTGGCCACTGCCAGACGCAAAATTTTGCAATTGCCGACATGGTTCATGCCAACGAGCTGACCTGGCGCACAGAAGCAGAGATCAAGGCGCACTTGATGCAAATCTGGCAAGTGATGAAAGAAGGCCTTTACAGAGGCTGTCATACCGATGGCACCCTCCCGGGCGGCCTCCAGGTAACCCGGCGCGCCAAAGGCATCTCCAGCAAACTACTCGATGGTACGGTGGCTCCGGATCCCGACGCATGGATCCAGCTTATTCGGTCGCGTAATTTCAACTTCCGCCAAACCCTGAAATGGGTATCGTGCTTTGCACTGGCAGTAAACGAGGAAAACGCGAGCCTGGGGCGCGTGGTCACAGCCCCAACTAATGGCGCCGCCGGCGTAATTCCTGCAGTTTTGATGTACCACGTATGTTTTGCAGAAGAAGAAGTGACCGACGGGGATATTGCCAAATACCTCATGGTTGCCGGAGAAATCGGCACATTCTTCAAAAAGCGCGCAACCATCTCTGCTGCCATGGGCGGATGCCAGGCTGAAATAGGCGTCTCTTCTGCCATGGCTGCTGCTGCCCTCACCGAAATCCAGGGCGGCACCGTGGCGCAATCTCTGATGGCTGCAGAAATAGCAATGGAGCACCACCTCGGACTCACGTGCGACCCCATCAAGGGCCTGGTGCAAGTCCCCTGCATCGAGCGCAATTCTATGGGGGCAATCAAAGCCATCAACGCTGCCGCCCTTGCCCTGGAAGGCAATCCGCAAGAAGCCAAGGTTTCACTGGACGACGTGATCCAGACGATGTGGGAAACTGCCAAAGACATGAACAGCAAATACAAAGAGACTTCGCAGGGTGGGTTGGCGGTGAACATCTCGGTGCGTGTGCCGGAGTGTTAGCGTAGAATTTAAGCTCAGCACACGTCCCAGGTTATGCCATGCTAAAACACCCGTCGGGTCTTGGAGACCCAACGGGTGTTTCACAAATGACGTATTCCATTGCAAAAACATACCCTCCCTCACCCATAAAACTCGGTATAAAAACTACGCTAATACACCACTGATTTCAAACCAGGATCTTCAGAAAAACCTTTGCTATCGAAGAGAAAATCGTTTCTTTTCAACTTTTAAAACGATGATTTGATATTTTGTGGATTCCACCCGCTTTGCCCCATGAATCCAGCAACTATCATGCTTCAGTCCAATCTCAGGTTTTCGTTTCTTCTTGCCTTCGTTTTGCTTTGCACGGCCGGCACCGTTTCAGCACAAGAAACCAGCGACTATACGAGCCGCTCCATTACAACAGAACAGGCCTCCAGCGACGCTGAAAAAGCAATGGGCGCTATCTCAGCACAGCTCCATGATGATATCTCACTTTCCCTCTGGGCATCCGATGCACTGGTAGCTGACCCCATCGCCCTGTTCATCGACAACCAGGGCCGCGCCTATTTTTCGAGAACCAACCGACAAAAAAACTCTGAGTTCGACATTCGCGGCCACCGGGACTGGATGACGCGCTCCATCGCACTCCGCACCGTTGAGGATCGCCGGGCGTTTTTGCATGATGAACTCTCCCCGGAGCGCAGCGAAAACAACAAGTGGCTCAAAGATGTGAATGGTGATGGCTCACGCGACTGGCGCGACCTTATCATCGAAAAAGAACATGTCTACAAAATCGAAGATACCGATGGTGATGGTATGGCAGATACCGGCCTCCGCATCGTTGACGACTTCAACGACGAAATCACCGATGTAGCCGGCGCTATTATGACGCACAACAACGACCTTTTTGTTGGCGTAGGCCCGGACATGTGGCGTATGCAAGACACCAACAACGACGGATTGATGGACGAAAAAACCTCCATCAGTCACGGATACGCAATACACATCGGGTTTAGTGGACACGGCATGTCAGGACTTATCATGGGACCAGATGGACGCGTCTACTGGGGCATCGGCGACATTGGTTTTCATGGTACAGACCAGACCGGTAAACTTTGGGATTACTCCAACCAGGGCGTGATTGCCCGTGCCAATCCTGATGGCACCGACTTCGAAATTTTTGCCGCAGGCCTCCGCAACACCCACGAATTTGCATTCGACGCCTATGGCAACATCATTAGCGTCGACAACGATGGCGACCACGCCGGCGAAAAGGAGCGGCTGGTGTATATCGTCAACGGCTCAGATAGCGGGTGGCGTACCAACTGGCAATTCGGCAAATATACCGACCCCGACAACAACGGCTACAAAGTCTGGATGGATGAGCAGCTCTTCAAGCCGCGGCATGAAGGACAGGCAGCGTATATCACCGCACCCATCGCCAACTACCACGCCGGCCCAACCGGACTCGCCTATAACCCTGGCACTGCATTGAGCGACGCCTGGCGAGACTATTTCTTTGTTTCAGAATTTCGCGGTTCGCCGGCCAACTCACACATTTACGCATTCAAGCTCAAGCCAGACGGCGCTTCTTTTGAACTGGAAAACGAAGAAACCGTTATCGGCGGCCTCCTCGCTACCGGTATCGAGTTTGGTCCGGATGGCGTTCTCTATGCCGCTGACTGGATCAACGGCTGGGGCACAAACAACAAAGGTCGGATTTGGAAACTGGATGTCAAAAATGATAAAGACACCGCACAGCGTGATTCCGTAAAAGCCCTGCTTGGTGCATCCTTCAGCGATAGCTCAACAGACGACCTCACTGATTTACTGATGCACCCAGACATGCGCGTACGGCAAAAGGCGCAGTTTGAACTGGCCGACCGCGGAGACGCCAAAACTTTTGCCAGCGTCCTCAAAAAGCAGGACGCTCAACTGGCACGTGTACATAGCATTTATGGATTAGGGCAGATAACACGGCACCATAATTCCAAGGCCGCCGATATGCTGCTGCCTTTGTTGACCGATGCTGACCCAGAAATCCGCGCCCAGGCGGCAAAACAACTGGGTGATTTGCGCTATGAAGGTGCAACCGACAAGCTCCTCCCCTTGCTCAAAGATGACTCTGCACGGGCGCGCTTCTTCGCTGCTGAAGCACTTGGCCGCATCGGAGCAACTTCAGCGACCAAGCCAATCATAGCCATGCTCGCTGCCAACAACGACGAAGATGCATTCCTCAGGCATGCGGGTAGCTTTGCGCTGGCAAGCATCGGCGACGCAAGAACCATCATTGGGCTTTCAGACCATACCTCCCCCGCTGTACGGATAGCTGCCGTTGTTGCGCTACGCAGAATGCAGCATACGGGTGTCGGGTACTTCCTCAATGATACGGACGAATACATCGTCACCGAAGCTGCGCGGGCCATCAACGATGACAAGTCTATTGAAGACGCCTTGCCAGCTTTGGCCAAAGTACTGGATGAAACACGATTCACAGGAGAGCCTCTGCTCCGCCGCGCCATCAATGCAAACCTGCGACTCGGGACGGCTGCACATGCCAACCGCGTAGCCGCTTTTGCCAGCCGTGACGACGCACCCGCAGACATGCGGGCAGAAGCCCTCGCAGCGCTGGGCGTGTGGCATAAACCCTCCGTGATGGATCGCGTAGACGGCACTTACCGGGGGCCCGTCGAACGTAATCCTGAAATTGCAACCGCAGCTTTTGAAGCAGTTGCGGCGGCCGTCTTGGGAGCCAATTCTCCGGAAGTCAAAATTGCAGCAACTTCTACAATCCAACGGCTAAATTACATGAATGCAGGGCCCGCGCTGCGTAATTTGCTCACAACCGATCCTGACGCCAGTGTCCGCGTTGCGGCATTGCAGGCACTGCACAAGTCCGGATCAGCGGACATTACCGCGCTCACACAAGGCGCATTGGCTGACACAGCCTCAGCAGTTCGTATGGCAGCACTGACCCTGATACCGGATCTCGATCTGACGCCTGCAACCAAGGTAGAGATGCTGTCCTCTGCATTTGAAGCCGGCAATACAACCGAGCAACAATTTGCCCTCGGCGCATTGGGCAAGCTAAAATCAGATCAAGCCAATGGTGTGCTTGAAGGTTTACTGGGTGCACTGGAAGCAGGTACCCTCAACCCGGGCATTAAGCTCGACCTCTCGAACGCGGTGACCCGCAGCGGCTCGACAGACTTACTCCGTCAGCTGCAAAACTATCAGGCCGCGCAGCCTTCCGATGACCCGCTCGTGAAATACAGCGAAGCCCTCGAAGGCGGGAATGCGGAGCGCGGCCAACGCATTTTCTACAGGAATGCAGCAGCCCAGTGTGCAAGGTGCCACAACGCCGGCGATGGCGGTGGAGAAATTGGTCCAAGTCTGGAAAACATCGGTGCCACCCGAAGTCGGGAAGAGCTGCTCATCTCGCTGGTAGACCCGAGTGCCGCGATATCCAATGGATATGGCCTCGTAACACTTACCTTTGCAGATGATACTTCAGTAACAGGTACCCTCGTCCACGAAGATGAGTCGTTCCTCGAAATCATCTCGGGTGATAGTGAGCCGGTGAAAATGGCCAAATCAGACATCAAGAAGCGGGTTGATGCACCTTCGAGCATGCCGGCAATGGGTAACATCCTTGTCAAACGAGACCTGCGAGACCTTGTCGAATTTTTAGCCGGACTCAAATAGTCCAACCTCAATCCATTAAAAAAGAAAGTATGTTGCGTATCCCTTTTGTTCGCAGGACGTTGTTTGTATGCGGATTCGTGTTGTTTTTCCTCATCGGGGCCACAACAAAGACAAACGCGCAGGAGATGGTGTATACGGGATACAGCGCTGGCGTCAGCTTGCAGGCTTATCCTGCCGGCATAATTGGCACCGCGAGGCTTTCGTACCAGCCGGGTATCAAACATGTGTTTAGCGGATATGGCGGCTTTAACACAACAGACCGACGCGATTGGGGCAAACACGACGATGAATCTGGTTCTGGGGCTGGATTTGGCCTGGCCTGGCACTACTATTTCAACATAGCGCCAGCCGGCTTCTACGCAGGCATACGGACCGACCTTTGGTTTCTCGCAATTGACTGGCGAGAAAACAACGGCGCAACGGGCACAACAGACATCACGGTCTTGCAACCCACGGCACAGCTAGGCTATACCTTCTTGCCCGGTGAAGGCACCTGGTTCTTTGACGCCAACGTTGCACTGGGCGCAGAAATCAATATCGAAACCGAGGGCGAAGACGTTGGTGAAGGGGCTATTTTGCTGATCGGAATTGGTGTAGGCTACCGCTTTTAAGCTTCCTTTCTCCTGCCAACTTCTTGTAGAGTTGATACTTTCGTTACAGGGAATTGAGAAACAGAAGATGAAATTACGTATGCTTCAGTAGCATATTACCCCTGTAAGCAATTGTCAAAGAGATAACCATGAGTGTAGCTGTAGCTTCGTGGATTTGGGGACTTGTTGCGCTGTATTTGGGGCTAGGCGTTCTGTTTGCCGTGCCTTTTATGCTGTTGCGACTCAAGAAAAGCGACCCGGATGCTGCTGGTGCAACCTGGGGCTTCAAATTGATTGTATTGCCGGGCGTTGTTTTGCTGTGGCCGGCCCTTGCCCGACGATGGATGGCCGGCATCGATGCACCACGCGAAGAACGCTCCCCCCACCGACAAACCTGATCACACCCCAACCCCCCAGGCTCACCCTTACCCCGCATTACCCATGAATAGACCCCTGAGAAAACGGCATAAGGTGATGATCATCCTCGTGTCGATTGTTGTACCGCTGCTTTTTGCAGCAGCCATAATGATCCGGCAACCCACCTTGCCTACCAACGACAACATCCCTGTACAATCCCCTACGCCTTAGCCACCAGTCAACACAAAACATCGTGGGACACGCATACCAGGCTGTCGGCTGGAACCGACAAAAACGCATTTACGACCTTACCCTTTGGGGCGGCATTGTGCTCTATCTCGGTCTGTTTATCGGGCTGGGCAGTGCTTTCCATCCAAATGCCACCGTAGAAACGCTGCTTATTCGAGGCCTTGCAACTGCTGCTTTCTTGCTGCTGCACATCATTCTTGTTATCGGGCCCCTCTGCCGGCTAAACCCAAAATTTCTGCCCCTGCTGTACAACCGGCTACACATGGGCGTGTCCATGTTTATACTTGCGCTGGCACATG
>JBCCIM010000271.1 GCA_039111535.1 Bacteroidota bacterium
CGAGTGCCCTTGCTGTCAGGCCATAGTCTACAACAGCCAAAGATCCGTGCTTCATGAACACCATGGTCCAGACAATTTGTGGTGTGCTAAGTAGCGCTTCTTGTCTATCTTTCGGTAGTTGACTGTATTCGGAATGGGTAAAGAGGTGTTTGTAGTAGCTTTTTAAGACGTTGTCTTTAAGATCGATGACTACAAACGCAGATTGATCGCGCCAGCCCCGAATAATATTGTTGTAAACCGGGTGGTCAAACGCCTTAACATAAAAGCTTTCTCCTGTCCGCTGCCCATTCTCGCTGTATCGCCAAACTTCGCTGTCTTCGGTTTCCGGATCTATGATCGCGAGTGCACAGGTCTGGTTGTCAAACCCGAGATCCAGTAACTCTTCAAACACCAGGGCGATCAGCTCCGCCATCTCTTCGCTACTGCGCATCCTCATGGTGCGCAACCGAATACGATCAAGGGATTCTTCAACCTTGAGCATATGCTCAGCGTGGGTCAGCCGTGCTTTGGTTGCTGCCAGGTCTGATATCAGGTCAGCTCTATCTGTTTGGTGTGGCGGTTTTTTCATCATAGATGGATGAATTGGTTAGAAACCAATCAGTCATCTCCTGCAGAGGGTACAAAGGTGGTATAACTTAAGGATAATCCGTGACCCGTGCCGTCAGTTGGTAAAGGGGTGTATGGCCGGCTCAGATTATTGGTTTGATGAACTGGATGCGAGAACACCCGACTTAATATATACAGTGTTTTCAGGCAAAAAAGCTCACGCTGCTGGTTGACTGTACCGTCTTGTAAATACGTAGTACTTGCAAACCAGTACCAAGACATTCATTTTGTATCTGGCTGTGTGATTGAATTGTATGTAGTGGTGTAGGTGAATTTGCTTAAGTATTTGTGAGCCAATGGTTAGTATGTATTTAATTAAGTATATGCTTTAAAATAAGAGCATAAAGTGCTGTGCTTATTTGTGTACCAGCTAAAATGCTTGTCTATGTACGATTCAGAGCAATATACCCATTGTCCAAGTTGTGATACCTCTGTATCCGGGATGTTTTGTAGTGCCTGTGGTGAGAAAGTTGTGGTTAGGGATTATTCGACCTGGAATTTTCTCAAGCTTTCTTTTGGCAGCCTCACGAACCTGGATGGGAAGGTTTTTCGTAGTTTTTGGTTTTTGCTCATCCGGCCGGGCTACCTTCCCCGTGTCTATCTTGATGGCCGGCGCCAGCCTTACATGCGTCCCATTCAGCTTTTTTTGATAGCTAACCTGGTTTACTTTCTCGTTCAGCCCCTTACCATCTTCAATACGTTCAACAACACCCTTACGTCTCACATGACCCGTCAGGTGTATAGTGAGGGAGCTAGGCTGGCAGATCTGGTTAACGAGGAGGTAGATGCCCGCGAGATTCCTTTTGAGCAATTTGAGGCATTGTTTAACCAGAAGTCAACAACTTATGCTAAATCATTTGTGTTGATGATTGTGCCGCTTTTTGCCCTGTTCCTTTACGCTGCTTTCGGCCGAACGCGGAGATACTATGTTGAGCACCTGGTTTTCTCTACACATTTTTTTGCTTTTCTGCTGTTCTTTGTGTTTTCTCTATTCCTCTTTCTATACAGCTTGGGGTATCAACTCACGTATCAGTTCTTGTTGGGTGATTTATTGAACCGTCAGCCAGAGGGGAGTTTTTTGCAGCGTTTTGTGCAACTTACAAATGAGCATATAACGACCCCAATTTTTATTGCGTACTTTTACCTGGCTGCTCGCAGGTTCTACGCTGAGTCACGGATATCCTGTTTACTGAAGAGTCTCGTGCTAAATTTTGCGATGCTATATGTCATTTATACGTATCGCTTCCTTTTATTTTGGATGACATTCTATTCAATTTAACCACCGTGCTACTGCCGGCTTATGGTCTGGTGGCACATAGAATATAGACGGAGATGCTGGATAAAATTAAACATGGCGATGTGCTGGAGTTACGTATCAACCGCCCGCCGGCAAATGCATTAAATCTCGCTGTGTTGCAAGCGCTTATTGAAGGTATAGAGGTAGGCGCGCGAGAAGCCCGCGCAATTGTGTTGTCGGGGCGGCCTGGTATATTTAGCGCCGGTCTGGATGTACCGTCGTTGCTGAAACTGAATCCGGATGAAACGCGGGGCTTCCTTGCCAGCCTCTTCAAATTGATGGAAGTAGTTGCACGGTGCGAAGTGCCTGTAGCATGCGCGATGACAGGACACAGTCCGGCCGGCGGGACTGTCATTGCTATCTTTGCTGATTATCGTGTTATGTGTCGCGGGAAATACAGGGCAGGGTTGAACGAGGTGCAAGTTGGACTTGCTGTGCCAGAAACCATCCAACACGCAATGATGCGGTTGACAGGGCCTCAAAAAGGAGCATTGTTAATGGCGGCTGGCAAACTTCTACTTGCTGAAGAGGCATACGAAGTGGGATTGGTTGATGCACTTGCTGATACGCCTGAGCAAGTAGTACAAGATGCCGTAGCATGGTGCGAAATGTTACTCAAACTCCCACCCAAAGCCATGCTGGCTACGCGAAAAACAGCACGGCAGGATCTTGTGGCCTGTTTTGATGAAATGAGTGAGCGAGATATCGATCGTTTTGTGGCCGGCTGGTTTGAAGAAGAAACGCAACAGGCCATGCACGCCCTTGTCGCACGTTTGGGCAAATAATCAGGTTAACTTGTCTATGCCCGCTACCAACCGGCGAACCCCTTCTTCCACTTTTGCTTTTTCCAGGGCCCCATAGGCAATGCGCAGGTAACATGCCTTTTCCATCCCAAACGCAGTCCCTGGGATAACAGCTACTTTATGCTGTTTGATGAGTTGCTCAGCCAATGTAAGGGCGTGCATGTCTGTGTTGATTTTCAGGAAGAGGTAGAATGCTCCTTCTGTTTGCGGGACGGTACATTTATCTGCCAGGGTAGCTAACTGGCCGACCACACGCTGCCGAACTTTTGCGAGTCCGGAAAGAAAAGAGCGGGGATATGAGGCACCTTCTTCGAGTGCGCCCAGGGCAGCAAATTGACTTGCAACTGTGGCGTTGATCAGGTTAGTATCCTGGGCTTTTTCAATCGCAGTACGCAATGCGTTTGGTGCTACCATGTATCCGATTCGCCAACCTGCAAATCCAAAAGACTTTGACATCGAAAAAATTGAGATGGTATGCGCCGCAGCGCCGGCAATGGCGGCTGGAGAAAAATGTGGCGTTTCACCGTAGATGAAATACTCATATGCTTCATCATTGATGTGGTAGATACCTTGCTTTTGACATAGCCCATTGATATGGCGTAAGGTGGGTTCAGCGTATACAGCACCCGTCGGGTTATTGGGTGAATTGGTAACGATAGCCCTGGTTTTTGGTGTGATAGCGGCTTGCAATTGCGCTATGTCTGGTTGATAGTTTTCATCCACCTCCACCAGAACGGCCTTGCATCCGAGCATTGTTATTGCCATTTCATGGTTGAAATAACAGGGTGCAAAAAGAATAACTTCATCCCCCGGCTCTGTGATGGCAAAGAGCGCGTTGAGAAATGCCATGTTTCCGCCCGCTGTAACGACCAGACATTGGTCGGATGTTAGATTCACAGCATTGTCGGCATTTAATTTTGCTTTCAACGCAGTCAAGAGTGGCTGAATCCCGGCTACTGGCGCATATAAATGATTACCTGGATCTTCCCAGATTTTTGCGCTATGCGATGCTGCTGCTGCGGGCGGCGGATAGTGTACCACGCCCTGACCGAGGGATATTGTCCCCGGATTTTCCCGAATAAGCGAGGCGATATGTGGGATAATCGGGTCTTGCACCCGTTGCATGCGCTGGGAAGCCATTTCTTGCAAACGTCTGACGATAAACAGTGAATTGGCAAGATAGTCACCTGTTGCTTAGGATACTTTTGATCTCCTGCTTTGCTTGTCAATTCAAACCAAAAAATTGACTCGAACAACCTGTTCTGCAGGTTATTTATTCCTTCATTGACAGGTAAACTCTTCGTAGATTCCAATGTGAAAGCCCTGCCCGTTTAAGATAGAGATCATGAATCGCATAGCATCTGTAGCAGAAATCCGGAGTCATTTCCCAGCACTGAAGCGCAAACAAAATGGGCATCTGGTGGCCTACTTTGATGGGCCCGGTGGGACGCAAGTGCCCCGTGTAGTGGGAGATGCCATGACTGAATACCTGTATTATCACAATGCCAACACCCATTGGGCCTATCCCGCAAGCGCTGAAACAGATCAAATGTTGGAAGAGGCACGGCAAACGTTTGCAGATTTCCTGAATGCGCAACCAAATGAGCTTGCTTTTGGCGCCAACATGACCAGCCTCACTTTCCATTTGGGACGTGCAATTGGCGAGGAAATGAACCCGGGAGATGAACTCATTGTAACTGAGCTTGATCACCACGCCAATGTGGATACCTGGCGACGAATGGCTGCTGAACGGGAGATGGTTGTCAGGCAGGTGAAAATGGACCCGGTTTCAGGCCAGATTGATTGGGATCATTTCAAGTCTGTGATTTCAACCCGGACTAAAATGGTAGCTATCGGTGCTGCATCAAATGCTCTGGGTACAGTTAACGATGTGAAACAAGCAACCGCGCTCGCACATGAAGCGGGTGCCTACGTGTTTGTTGATGCAGTGCATTATGCACCACACAAGCTTGTTGATGTGGCGGCTATAGGTTGTGATTTTCTTGCATGCTCGGCATACAAATTTTATGGTCCGCATGTTGGCATTCTTTATGGTAAACACGCACTCATGGAAAAACTTGATGTTGCACGGCTGGTCCCGGCGCCAAATAAAAATGCTGAGCGATTGGAGACGGGGACACAGAACCATGAGGGTATTGCTGGTGCAGCAGCAGCAGTGAATTTTCTGGCCGACCTTCATCCGGATGTGTCTCTCGATCGCCGGCTCCGACTTGCTCTTGTATACGAAGCCCTTGATCAGCGAGGCCATGAACAAGTAGCCCGGCTGTGGAATGAACTGGATGCAATGCCGCATGTAACTGTCTATGGACCCTCGCCTGAAAATACCAGGACGTCAACGTTGTCGTTTACAGTTGATCGGATAGCGTCTGAGGAAGTGACGAGACAATTGGGTGAAGCGGGCATCTTTACTTCGCATGGAGACTTTTATGCAACCACGGTTGTGGAGCGCCTCGGACTTGCAGATGAAGGACTCGTTCGGGCCGGTTGTGCTTGCTACACTTCCGATGAAGAAATCGCACGTTTGCTTGCCAGTGTTCAAAATATGGCAAAATGACCTAAGTAATTGTTATTAATGAGTTTGAGTTGGTTCTCTTTTGGAAAAAATCTATTCGTTTAAGTGTTTGTTTTTATGTGACTTGGGTGAAATGGAATCGAATCTCGCGCTGTCGATACAAAAAGACTGTGCAACTACACTGCTTAGGCCTTCAGAAAGGTGCATTTTTCTTGATAATACCTTCATATTTGGCGGTTAGAAACCCGGCCATGCAACAGGGATTTGCCAAATGAGACATCGACGAAAAAAATTGAGGAGGCAATAAAGATGGGAAGAAGAAGTGCTTACCCGATCTACTTTTCTTGTGTTTTGTTATTGGTCAGTTTGGCTTCAGCCTGTGAAGCGCAGCCGACTGACGTTCCGCAGGTTATGCCGCTGGCGGGGGCTGCAGTACAACAAGCAGAAGACTTTGGTGCGCTGGTTGAAAAACTCTCAGGCGAAGGCGGCTACTTTGATACTGACAATCTGATTTCAAATGAGTCGTCTTACTTGCACGTCATTCCTCGCTTAAATCAACTGGGCTTACGTGGAGGAGCATATCTTGGTGTTGGGCCTGATCAGAATTTTTCCTATATCGCACACCTCGAGCCTGAGCTCGCAATTATTGTCGATATCAGAAGAGATAATATGCTGACGCACCTGTTCTTCAAGGCGTTATTTGAACTTGCAGACAATCGACCGGCATTTTTGAGGTATTTGTTTGCCAGGGCGGTAGATATAACAGAAGAAGCTGCCCATGAAATGGATGTCGCGCAATTGATGCGTATCGTATCTGAAGCCGGAATGGCGGATGCAACCGTGCAGGAAGCAATTCATAAAGCAGTCATGCAGCAAGTCCGGCAATCTGGTGTTGCATTAAATGAAGCTGATTTGGACAAGATTGGCCAGATCCATGCTGAATTTATGGCAAAAGGGCCGGCGCTTCGGTTTACCAGCCATGGTCGTGCACCGCAGTCATACTATCCTACCTATGAACAATTGGCAACTGAAACAACACTTTCAGGTGAGACTGCCGGTTTTTTGGGGCAAGAAGTCTATTTTCAGCGCCTGAAGAAAATGCAGGAGGAAAACCGAATAGTGCCAGTTGTGGGAGATTTTGCTGAAGCCCATGCTTTGCCGGCAATTGGTGCGCACCTGAAAGAAAACGGTCTGGAAGTCCACGCCTTTTATACATCGAACGTAGAGTTCTATTTGATGAGGGGGCAAAAAATTAACAGGTTTGCAGCCAATGTGCGACAGCTGCCTTTGTCTCCTCAAAGTATTTTTATTCGTAGTTATTTTAATAGATGGCGTGCGGGGCATCCATTGAGTGTGCCTGGGTATGGAAGTACGCAATTGATGCAGCCAATTGAAGCAATGCTTTCCATGGAAACGCTAACGTATCGCGACTTAATATTGCAAGATATACTTGATTACTGATTTTTGTAAGTTTTTTAAAAACA
>JBCCIM010000272.1 GCA_039111535.1 Bacteroidota bacterium
AAAACTGTATGCGGATACGGTTGAATAAGCGTTCGATTAAAGGCTGCTTGATTTGAGGGTGATTTGTTCGAATAGAACGGAAAAACGCTTCCAGAGGCCCTGAAAAGCGTTTTTTGCTTCACTTTTCTTTCAAACAGGCTTTAATCGAACGCTTATTCAACCGTATCCGCATACAGTTTTATACTGCCCATAACAAACCTAGTATTGAATCAATTTATATACAATTTGGTAATTTAAGCCGGCAATTTACTACGGCATCCATCCAACCCCAGGCTCCCATGCAGATACTAAAAGATCTCGCCCGTACCCAGGCCCAGACGGTAGAATTGTTCACCCTTGATGCTGCAAAACTAGACCTTACCTATGCACCAGGAAAGTGGTCTGTACGTTATCTCTTGCACCACATGGCTGACGCAGAAACCGTGTTGTATGACCGAATCCGGCGAACCATTAGCAAACCGAATCAGGTTGTTTGGGGATTTGACCAGGATGCGTGGGCAGCAGCCCTCGACTACGACAACAAACCCCTTGCACTTTCCCAGGCGGTCTACACCGCTTGTCGGGCCGGCATCATGTACCTTGCCGAGCAGGCCTATGAATCACAGGGCAGCAGCACCATGGTACATAGCGGCGATGGCAAAAAAACGCTCAAAGATGTGTTTGACAAAGTAGTCTGGCATAACGAGGCCCATCTCAAACAAATCGAGCGTGCCCTCGCGGCCTGACGCATTTCACCCCCGGTGACGCTTGCGGTAATTGCCCGGCGTGCTACCAGCACATCGCTTGAACCAAAAGTAAAACGTCGACATCGATTCGAAGCCGGCTTCAAACGCAACCTGGGTGATCCCTTGATCAGTGCTGGCAAGCAAGTCTTGCGCGTGGTTGATTTTATGTTGCGCAATCAGTTCGCCAGGTGTCGTATTCAGTTGCGCCTGAACAACCGCGTACAACCGACCGACGCTAACATCAATTGCCGCCGCAAGCGTAGCTACATTTTGCATTGTGGTTGGCTTTGCAGCGAGTACTTGCACGATGGCCTGCGCCAGTTCATGCTCCCTGTTTACACCAGCATAAAATTCGTCTGGGCGGCATCGCTTGCAGGCGCGTAAGCCGGCCTGTTGCGCTGCCGCCTCGGTGAAAAAGAACGTCACATTTTCAGCTTTGGGCTTTCGGGCCGGGCACGACGGCAGGCAATAAATCCCGGTGGTACGCACTCCCGTTATAAATAACCCGTTGGCTGCAGCATCACAGTGCAGCATGCGTGTTAACATCTCCTCGCGGGTAAGCGCCTTACTCATTTCAATGCACAGTATTCATTTCTAAAAATGTGGGGTCAATTTCGGCCTCCGGCAAAGTACCTGTTTGCAGCATCTGCTCGGTACGCGCTTGCAGGTAACCAGCAAAGCCCAGTGCGAGGGCCGGCCCGGTGCTAATGCGGGCAGCTCCAACAGCAGCCAATGTTGCATGGGCCGGCGCTCCGCTCATTGCCATAATATTTAACGGTATTGCAACTTGCGCTGCTAATTGGCGCACGGTATCAATATCGGTTACCCCCGGCACGAACATACCATCTGCGCCAGCATCAGCATACAAAGCAGCTCGCATGGCTACAGCTTCGACTTTCTCCTCGGCCGAAAGCCCACTGTCAACCATATACACATCTGTCCTTGCATTTATAAACAGATCACACCCCATAGCAGTGGCCGCTGACCGAGCACGCGCAATGCGGTCTGCCTGGGCATCCGGGTTTCGCAACATCGTCCCGCCGGGCCCTTTTGCGTCTTCCAGGTTAATCCCGACAACGCCGGCATCAAGGACCATACGCACGGTTTGGGCGACATCCTCGGGAGTTTCAGCGCCATACCCTCGCTCAATGTCAGCGGATACCGGCAGGTTGGTAACGCGTACAATATTGCGCAGTACGTCGCAAAGAACCTCCCTGGTCAAGTGTCCGCCATCCGGCAACCCCAAACTCCACGAAATACCTGCGCTTGTAGTAGCCAGTGCACTTGCGCCGGCTTTCTCGACCATCCGGGCGCTAATCACATCCCAAATATTGGGGAGAACAAGCGGCGCTTCTTTATGAAGGCCACGAAATATATTTGCCTTTTCTTGCTGTTTCATATCACGGTTGTTTGATTTAACGATGCCAGAATAGGCAACTAAAAACCGTTTGTCTTCCGGGATTTTTCAATTGATTTTTTTATTCCCGCTCAGCTCTTCACAAAAAGCATAAACATATTTAGCACATATAGCGTATCTTTGCGCAGTCCCACATCAAATTTATTGGGAAGCCGGCATCTAAATCCCACTCCGGGCATACAAGCAGGCTCCCTTGATACGAACACGTGCGCAGTATGCCAGCGGCTGACACCCTCATTCCGTTTCCCGAAGCGCCTGAAGCAACACAGGCCTCAGAAGAAGATCGCGACAAAGCCCGCCACAGCATTGTCATTCGTGGTGCGCGGCAGCACAATCTTAAAAACCTGAATCTCGACTTACCCCGCAACAAGCTCATTGTATTCACGGGCCCCTCGGGATCGGGCAAATCGTCTCTGGCTTTCGACACCATTTATGCGGAAGGCCAACGGCGATACGTAGAAAGCCTCAGCGCTTATGCGCGACAGTTCCTGGAGCGGATGGACAAACCGGATCTCGACCTCATCACGGGGCTCGCGCCGGCCATTGCTATCGAGCAGAAGACGGTTTCCCGAAACCCGCGCTCAACCGTTGCCACCCAAACCGAGATTTACGACCACATGCGGCTGCTTTTTGCGCGCATTGGCAAAACCATCTCGCCGGTAAGCAACGAAGAAGTAACCAAAGACTCTCCCCGTTCTGTAGCAGATATCCTACAGGAAACGTTGGAAGACAAGACCCGCTTTTACGTTTGTTACCCGGTCCCGGAGCACAAGAAAACACCCCTAAAGAAGGAGTTGGAAATCCTTCAGCATCGCGGGTATTTCAGGCTCTTGCTGATGCCGACCGAGAAAAAGGCAAAAGCCGGCGCGCATGCTACCGTAATCGACCTGAATGAAAAGCCCCCCGAGAAAGTCCGTGCAGCGAGGGAACGGCTGTTTGTTCTTGTAGATCGACTTGCCATCAAACAAGGAGACGAAGTCACTGCATCCCGTATAGCTGACTCGGTAGAACAAGCCTTTCGCGAAGGCGGCGGTCGATGCATTATCCAGGTCCATGAAGGACAGCGACTGGAATTTAGTGAGTTCTTTGAGCGCGACGGCATGCGGTTCGAAGAGCCTTCTCCGCATCTGTTCTCGTTCAACAATCCACTCGGTGCCTGCCCGACTTGCCAGGGATTCAGCCGCGTTCAAGGTCTCGACGAAGACCTGATTATCCCAAACCCTGACCTCTCTATTCGGCAAGGCGCCATTGCGTCATTCCGGACGCAAAAATGGTCCAAGTATTTCACAGCACTGATCAAGGTGGCGATGGAAGAACGGATTGACATCGACTTACCCTTCCACAAGCTGCCTGAAAAGCATCGTGATATTGTATGGAATGGCAAAGGTGCGTATGGCGGCATCAACGGGCAGTTCAAGTACCTGGCGAGTCGGTCTTACAAAATGCACTACCGCATTTTCCAGGCGCGCTACAGGGGATACCAGCAATGTCCGGACTGTAACGGCCATCGGCTGAAGCCGGCTGCGCTTTATGTAAAAGTAGCCGGTCACCACATTGGTGAGTTGTGCGAACTGACCACGCGAGACGCACAGACGTTTTTCGACAACCTCAACCTGACCGAACACGAAGAAGCGGTTGCCGACCGCGTACTGGAGGAAATCCAGAAACGCCTCAAGTATCTCGTTGAGGTAGGCCTCGATTACCTGACCCTAGACCGACTCTCGCACACCTTGTCCGGGGGCGAAAGCCAGCGCATCAACCTCGCTACTTCGCTGGGTTCGTCGCTTGTTGGCTCGCTTTACGTGTTAGACGAGCCATCCATTGGCCTGCATCCGCGCGACACGGACCGCCTCATAAAAATCCTGGAGCACTTGCGCGACATCGGCAACACCGTGATCGTTGTTGAGCACGAAGCCGAAATGATGCGCCGGGCAGACCAGATCCTTGACCTGGGCCCGGGTTCAGGGGTGCATGGCGGTGACCTGATTTTCCAGGGGACCTACAAAAAGATATTAAAGGACAAAGCTTCGCTGACCGGCAACTATCTCAGTGGCAAAAAGGAAATCCCGCTGCCAGAGCGCCGGCGACCTGTAGAGGAAGAATTTCAAATCCAGGTACACAACGCACGGCAGCACAACCTGAAGCGCCTCGAGGCAACCTTCCCACTCGGCGTAGTTGTTTGCGTAACAGGGGTCAGCGGATCGGGTAAATCAACCCTCGTACACGACACCCTGTACAACGGCATGCGCCGCATCAAAGGCCTCCACGACGGGGAGTCAGGCATCGGCAAAAACGATGGCATTTCGGGGCACCACCTTGTACAGCAAATTGAGATGGTGGACCAAACGCCAATTGGCCGGTCTCCCCGCTCAAATCCGGTCACGTATGTAAAAGCCTTCGGGCCTATTCGCGAACTGCTTGCATCCACCCACCAGGCCAAAATACGGGGCCTTCGGCCAGGGTACTTCTCATTCAATGTACCCGGGGGACGCTGCGAAACATGTCAGGGTGAAGGGGTTGTCAAAATTGAAATGCAGTTCCTCGCCGACCTGTACCTGGAATGCGAAGCTTGCAAAGGGAAACGCTACAAACAGGAAGCCCTGGATGTGCGGTTTATGGGTAAAAATGTGCACGATATTTTGCAGATGACTGTCCAGGAAGCAACCGCTTTTTTTGAGGGGCACCGCAGCATTACCCGCAAACTATCAGTACTCGACGAAATTGGCCTCGGCTACCTGAGTTTGGGCCAGCCTTCCAACACCCTTTCAGGCGGCGAGGCCCAGCGCATCAAACTGGCAGCACACCTCAGCAAAAAATCAACAGACAAGACCCTTTACCTGTTCGACGAGCCCACAACAGGGCTCCACTTTGATGACATTCGCAAACTGATGGGCGCCTTTGAAGCCCTCGTCGAAAAAGGCCATTCAGTCATCATTATCGAGCACAACCTGGACGTGATCAAGTGCGCGGACTGGTTGATTGAATTGGGACCTGAAGGCGGAATCCGAGGTGGATTTATTGTAGCCGAGGGCACGCCGGAGGATCTTGCGGTTAACAAGGAGAGCGTGACTGGCAAATTCTTGAAGCCGCTGCTTAAGGAGTAGTTATAGGTACTTCAAGCTTCGATTAGATTTCAGTGCACAGAAGAAATGCCACGAGTGTCAAATAAGCGCTGTAAGATGATAGGTATCGAAAATTGTGATTAGTTTATAGACTTATGGACCCAACTCCAATCAAGACGATAAGTGACCTCATAGACCAACTCAAAAAAGACTCATCTGGATTTGAAGGTCCAATCTGGTATAGAGGTCAAGCTAACCATGCCTGGAATTTGGAACCTCGCTATATGAGGATAAAAGAACGTCCACCTGAGACTTACTTTATTAACAAGTTTAAGCAAGACGCGAGCATTATCCTAGGCCACCAGCCCAAAAGTGAATTTGACTGGTTGTTTTTAATGCAGCACTATGGAGTTGCAACCCGATTGCTGGATTGGTCTGAAAGTCCTTTGGTTGCTCTTTTCTTTGCCTTGGGGAATTCAGATGTGGATGGAAGTTTATGGGTGCTTTATCCGACAAATTTAAATAAGATGAGCAACTATGAGCCTGAATTTACTCACGAGATTCCATCGTTCGAAGATGTTTATTTAGAGAACTACAAACCCAGCACAATAGTGGGTGAGAAGAAATCTAACTTGCTTCCAATGGCGGCCATTGCTCCAAGGAATAGTAGTCGAATGCAAGCGCAGCAAGGTGTATTTACCATAAGTCATAGAAATAACATTTTCATAAATGAAGCTGGACCTGAAGGTGTCAAAAAGAATCACGCTTGGAGATACATGATTCCTAAAGAATGTAAAGATCAATTCATGCAAGAATTGAGACTCCTTGGATATAATAGATTTCAGCTTTTCCCTGAACTTGAAAGCATTGCAGATAGCCTTTAGGAAGATGATTCATACTTATCCCATGCAAAATAGCACTATACTTCGAGTCAACTCTGAACGAGATGATATAGATGTTAACCCATACTATCAGAGAAAAGGGGAAGTATGGACATTACAAAAAAAACAATTATTAATTGATTCAATCATCAATGATTATGATATACCCAAACTGTATTTTCATAAGCTCAATGGTAATCACACAAGTGGTGGGAATTTTGATTTTTCAATAATTGATGGAAAACAGAGATTAGAGGCGATCTGGGGGTTTATAGACGGACGGTTTAGTATATCAGATGATTTTGTTTACCTTGCAGATAAAGCGATAGATGCTAAAGGTATGACTTATTCTGAGTTAGCTAGTAGATATCCTAAAATAAAAATTCGCTTCGATTCCTATATACTTCCAATAATATTAGTAGAGACTGATGATATTGATTTAATTGAGGATATGTTTTCTCGATTAAATGAGGCTGTACCACTTAATGCGGCAGAGAAAAGAAATGCTTTAGGTGGACCAATGGCGAAAGCTATACGGCAGGTTGCCGATACTTCTTTTTTCAAGA
>JBCCIM010000273.1 GCA_039111535.1 Bacteroidota bacterium
GATAAAGTCTTCAGTTGAGACAACCTCCATGTCGGTTGCCAGCTGCGGTGGCAGCTTACCATTAAGAAAAGGACCAATGGCAGCCGGCGCCTCAAGTCCGGGCATGAGGGATCGGAAAGAAAGCACCAGGGAGGCAATGGCAAACAGGCATACTAACGGCAACCAGGACATGCGTTTAAACGCAGCCTGTGCCTTTCCAGACTTCCAAAGCATGGTTCAGCTTTGCTTGAAAAGATGGTAAAGTTGTGCTGCGTTCACATCATTTGAGGGCTGTAAACAGCATAGAGCAGCACACGTGGGCACCAAAAAATAACAAGTGATGCGACCCTACGCAGTCTCGAAGTGGCGCAAGTCAATTCAGCGTATGGCGCGTGCTTACCCCAAACTTTTCGTCGGTTGCATACCGCTGTTATCTTCTCCCTTATTCACCAAGCATTTCCCGCTCTCGCTTCACCAGCTCGCGCCGAAGAATTTTGCCGGACGGCACCTTTGGAATTGAGGGCATGAATTCCACCCGCCGCAACTTCTTGTACGGCGCTACACGTTCAGCCACAAAGGCCTGGATTTCCTCAGCAGTAACTTCAACGCCAGGCTTCAACACGATACATCCTTTGGGCACTTCACCAGCTTCTTCATCTGGACTCGGAATAACTGCAGCATCAGCAATTGCAGGGTGTCCGAGCAAGACGGCTTCCAGTTCTGCCGGCGCAACTTGCAATCCTTTGTACTTGATCAGCTCTTTAACCCGGTCTATAACGTACAGGTAGCTGTCTTCGTCCAGATATCCAACATCACCCGTGTGCAACCACCCTTCCGCATCAATCATGGCGTTTGTAGCCTCAGGGTTTTGATGGTACCCTTTCATCACTTGCGGACCGCGCATCCAGATTTCACCCACCTCGCCAATTGGCAGCATCTTTCCCGTTTCAACATCAGCTATGAGCGTCTCCGTGTTTGGTATGGATACGCCTACTGCTTTGAGTTTGATGGGCCCTTGCCTCGGCGTGAAATGGGTAACCGGGCTTGTCTCGGTGAGGCCATATCCCTGTTTCACAACACAATCCAGGCGTGTCGCGCACTCTTCAGATACTGCCGGCGACAACGGCGCAGCACCAGACGTAATGTAGCCCAGACTGGAAAGGTCGTATTTGTCTACAATGGGGTGTTTTGCCAGACCCAAAATAATCGGTGGCACCAGGTAGGCAGAGGTCACTTTATAGTCCTGCATCAATTGCAGGAAATGCTCCATGTCAAAGCGGGGCATCGTGACAACTGTTGCCCCCTTGCGCAGCGCCATACTCATGATAACCGTCATCCCATAGATATGGTAAAACGGCAGAATACCAATCAGGACCTCCCCATCATCCAACGGCTCAACAGACTCCGTCTGAGCAATATTGGCCACAAGATTATGGTGGGTAAGCATCACACCCTTGGGCAACCCTGTGGTGCCACTCGAGTAAGGCAACACCAGGAGGTCTTCTTTCGGATCTATCTCAACTTCCGGTACATACTCACCATGGTCTTTGAGCGAGGCAAATGAGAGGGCGCCTTCTCCCTCGCCAAATACAAAGAGCTTTTCAATGCCAGCTTCTTCCGAGGCCTGCTGTGCTTTGTCCAGCATTTGTGGAATAGTAAACAAAAAACGGGCGCCGGCATCTTTGAGCTGAAAGCTCAGCTCATCAACAGTGTAGATCGGATTGATTGTAGTATTTACGCCGCCCAGTAAAGCAACTGCAAGAAACAGTGATGCATACTCAGGATGATTCGAGCTGTAAATGGCAACCTTATCCCCCTTCTGCAAACCGTGCTTATGTAAGCCAGCAGCTACCTGGATGATCTCCAGGCGTAACTCGTCATAGGTAACAACGCGGCCGTCAGCGCCATCAATGAGAGCCGGCCGGGAAGCATAACGCGGAAAGAATTCGGTGATGTAGCGGTGAAAGACATCAACAGGAATCTCTACGTCGGGGAAAGGACTTTTGGCAACCATGGGATTCTCCTTTATGAGGGCGGGATTCCATTCTACGTCGCCAGCACATGACTTTCAACACAAATCATCAAACACAAAGCCCCTTTCACAGCTTTTCAGGGCTAAATAACAGGTTACAGGGCTTCACGCAATGTAAAAGGTTTTGACGAGCTCAGAGATGACGCGTTCATACAATACAACCGCGTTGTTCTCTTCATTGTGACGTGGGGCTTCTGATACTTCCATAATGCGCGTCCGCTTGGCCTCGATTTCAGCAGCCTCCTGTTTTGAATCAGCAACGGCTGACTGCGCGAGTGCCGGCACAAAGAGCAAAGCGATCAGGAGTGCGGCAAAAAAGATGGTTCTGATCAGGCGTGTGTTTTTCATACAAAAGGCTGGGCATGGACAAGACGCTGGATGGACTACACCCCTGTTATCCAAGCGCTATGCCACCTTACGTTACGCAGAATAGGTGGCCTTTCTGTTGTTTCGCGTCCACTTTAATCTATGCGAAGGAGATCTGTTACTTATACCAAAGTAGTTGAGATAGAGATATGCGTAGTACCTTTTGGCGAACGCCCTTAATCGCCTGGTATCCTACGCGTTTCGTTACTACGCGAACTGTCTGATAAGGCGATCCTTTACAAAAAATTTTGACGACACACGGGCCTGGGAATTGTACGCGTGCCGGCTTGTCTCACCCTGAGTTCAGATATGACGAAATTGTGTTGTGTATTCTCAAAATGACAGGAAGTATCCTGTTAAACGCGGTAGGATTCCTGGTAGTTGGCGGCGAGCAAAGCGCCCATGGCTAAAAACATCAAGGTGCCTACAAGCAGGGTTGAAGGCGCAATCAACATCCCGAAGAGCATATACACAAACAAGCTGACCAGCATGAAGTTAGCAGACAAAACACCGATCCATGCAGCGAACATGCCGTCCTCACGCTGATCGTCTAAATAGCATACAATCGTTTCGATCAGGGTGTAAAGCGACATGGAAAACAGCAGGCTCACCCAGATAAAAAGCGCCGTAGAAACCACTAAAATCCCGATTCCGAACGGATATGAGTAATAAACGAGGATGCCTTTTGACAGCACAACACTCCCCAATGTCATAAACGCCTGGGCAGGGTCAGCATATCCAAACAATGCAGGCAGAAAGGAAAGTCCGAGAATCAATCCGAGGACACCAACGAGGCCAAAGAGCCAGGAAAGAGCGGCAGAAATGAGATCGGTGGTCTTCATCTTGGATATCGGGAATAGGGCCATGGAAGGCCGGCTTGGAAAAAATCAAATCAGGTGGGCGCGGGTGTATTTAAGTAAACATGCAAACGGAGGGCCAAACTTGTCAGGTTGCAATACTTTTGTGCTTTAATTGTGACAAAACCCTGTCGAGGGCACAACAAAACTTGGAACATTTAGGGGCATTCTGACTCTCATTTGTAGATTTCAAATCCGACCCAACAAAGGGAGCAGGTTCTCCTAAGCGTGAATCTAGCGTGTATACGACGCATCGAGAAGGTTATGAAGCGTAATTTTGATCTGGTCCGAGCGATCCTGCTGCAAGTGGAACACGAAGGTGACCCTGAAGAGCCGTTGGTGACGTCTATTGCAGTTAAAGGCCATGAGCAGGCGCTTACAAATGAGCACGTCAAATTGATGATAGAAAGCGGTCTGCTCGAAGGAGACTGCAAGTTTTCCACCAACAACCGCATTTTGCTCACCGCAGTTCGAGGACTCACACCCCGCGGATATGATTTTCTGGACAACATCAGAAACGAAGGCGTCTGGAAGAAAATCAAAGAGCACATTACTGGCACGGTTGGGTCCGCATCATTGGATGTGTTTGAGTCTTTTGCCAATCAAATTATCAAAGCTGCTGTAACCCGCCCTCGTCAAAGTGGCTAGAACGGCGAATCAATAGCACCTGCCTCGCACCAACAGGCAGTACAAGGGACAACACATGTCAACAGTTGAATCCCAGACCGATAACTTCACACAGCCGCCCGAGGGCAGCACGGCATACGGTTGTCCGACTTTCATCGTCGGATTCATCGTATTGCTCATCGTTTTGGCACTCTTTTTTCTTTAAACACAGGCGACACCGCTCTCCGCATCATGACTGCAATTCGCGGATCTGAGCTGGTCAATTCTTCCCAATGGCCGCTACAAATGGCGTATCCGGTGGCATTTCGTGCCGGCCTGGCGCCGCCCTTCCTACATGCGCATTTCTTTTCTTTGCAATAGCTTCCTGGCGTTGCCTTCTGCCCAGTTTTTACATGAACAAGACTGCTTGGCGGGATTGGCAACGTCCGCCCACAACCGTATCCTTGGCGAACAAATGCAGCGTTTTGCTGAAGAAGCCGGCATTCCCTACGCAAGCATCTCTCCAAGCAGTCTTTCTGAAGATCTCGATGAATGGGTTGCAAACAGTAGTCCTGATCTTGTTCTTGTGCAAACATTCCCACACCTGATCCCTGCAGAAAGCCTGGGTAAACCTCCGTTTGGGTATTACAATCTACATCCAAGTCCCCTGCCGTCTTATCGTGGTCCTGATCCTATTTTCTGGCAGGTGGCGCAAAACGAAAAGCAGAGCGGCATCACATTGCACCAAATGTCTACCTCATTTGATACCGGTCCGGTGTTACACGTAGAATCCATACCGATTGAGGCCACGGACACCTACGGGATTGTGCAAACCAACCTGAGTTACGCTGCAATTAATGCGTTAAAAGAGTTTATACACACGGCACTCCCATCCCCCAAAGCCCAGCCGCAAGAAGAAGCAGCAAGCTCAAGCCAGGGCAAGCCGCAAACACAGGATCTTGTCATTGACTGGGCCAACATGGGAGCAGCTGATATTGCAGCCCTGGTGCGTGCTTGCAATCCGCATCAAAATGGTGCCATTACGTTTTTCAGGGATGTTATGACGCGTGTACTGGAAGTTAGCATTCAGGATCTGGACCGTGTACCCAAGTTACCTGCCGGCTCCGTGGTTGCAGCTGACGCTGAGCGGGGACTTCAGGTGCTGTGCGCAGACGACCGGGCCTTGTCGCTCGGCATCTTGCACGTTGAAGAGGGCTACTATTCTGGCAACCGTTTTTGTGAAGTTTTTGCAGTGGGACTCGGAGAGAAATTTTGTACACCTTCGTTCTTATCTTAAGGGTTCTTGTTACCCTTAGGATTTCAGAACTGGCAAACAACAGATGTACAAAATAAAAGTTGAGCGGGTTGACGATGATTTTCACTTCGTAGGTACAAACGAACGCGGCAACCAGGTGCACATGGACACCGGCGTGAAAGAAGGCGGCCACGGTGAAGGTGCCGGCCCCATGCAGTTGCTCGTTATGGCAATCGGCGGATGCTCAGGCATCGACATCATCTCTATCCTGAAAAAAGGGCGACAGCAGGTTGATGACTTCAATGTAGACCTGACAGCAGAACGTTTCGAAGGTGAAGTCCCCTCTCTTTTCAAAAAGGTTCACGCACACTATACCCTCAAAGGTGATCTTGATCACGAGAAAGTAAAGCGCGCTATCGAACTCAGCATTGGGAAGTATTGCTCGGTGTCGAAAACCATAGAAGCTACGGCAGAAATCACGTTTTCATACACGGTAAATGACGTAGACTATGTCTGACCAGGCTTCACCCCGGAAGCAGCACGAAGCAACGCGCGCCATCCGTATTCAAACGCCGGCATCCGGTCACCGCGAGCACGCCAGTTCCATCTACATGACTTCAAGCTTTACGTTTGAGGATGCTGAACAGGCGCGGGCTATGTTTGCCAAAGAAATTGACGGCAGCATCTACTCACGCTATAGCAATCCGAGCGTGGATGAGTTTGTAGCTAAAATGTGTATGCTGGAAGATGCTGAAGATGGCATCGCGGTAGCTTCAGGGATGTCTGCTGTGTTTACGGGGTTTGCCGGCCTGCTAAATCATGGTGATCACGTGCTGGCATCTCGGTCTGTGTTTGGCTCCACCCACCAGGTGCTGACGCAAGTCTTACCGCGTTGGGGCATCACGCACAGCTATGGCGCCATCAACCAACCAGAAACGTGGGAAGCGTTGATCCAGCCCAACACCCGGCTCTGCTACATCGAAACCCCCTCCAATCCGGCACTTGATTTGATCGACCTAGAATGGTTGGGCAAGCTCTGCAAAAAGCACAACATTATCCTGTATGTCGACAACATTTTCGCCACGCCCATTCTGCAAAAACCCATGCACCTGGGCGCCGATGTTGTTATGCATTCAGCTACCAAATACATCGACGGACAGGGCCGGGGTATCGGTGGTGTAATTGTTGGCAAACCAGAATACATCGAGAAAATCAGATTTTTCGCGCGACACTCTGGGCCTTGCCTCAGTCCGTTCAATGGATGGATGTTTAGCAAGAGCCTCGAAACGTTTGCGCTCCGCATTGAGCGGCATTGCGCCAATGCGCTGTCGCTGGCTGAATACCTGGAGACGCGGGAAGATGTCGAGTTTGTAAAATACCCCTACCTTCCCTCCCACCCGCAGCACGAACTGGCGCGCCGGCAGATGCGCGGCGGCGGC
>JBCCIM010000274.1 GCA_039111535.1 Bacteroidota bacterium
ACCTTTTACGGCTATTGTTAAGGTGATCGTTGTCGAAACGTTTATTAACCTCCGCCGCTACCACATATGAACGCGCTCCGACAAGGCCTATACACCACCTGCTTGTTTTTTGCTTTGTTGCTTGGCAACGCGTGCAGCAACCAGGATGTAACCAGCTTCGAACCTGCCGTATCAGACAGCGTGATGATACAGCTACTCATTGACATGCATCTCGCTGAAGCACACGCTGAAATCCTCAACCTGCCGAGCGATGGCTTACAGGACAGTATCCTTATGCACTACCAGCTTTCACGGGCTGATTTTGAGGCAAACATGGCTTACTACGAGGCCAACCCCGACGCTTTTCATAAAGTCTACAGCGAAGTGCTCGACAAAATTAGCGAAGAGCGCTTTCAGCCGGGGAATTAGCGTGAGGAGTGAGGAGTGAGGAGTGAGGAAACTAGCCTTCGAAATTCGGAGTTCCTTGTTCGGTGTTCAATATTCAAGAGCTGTGCATCCCGAATGAGTAATCTTCTGCCTTACTCGCCGGGCTCCCAGTCTTTCAAGAGCAAGCCGGCTTTTTCTGTCAGTCGGTACTGGTCTTCCAGCGGATCAATCGCCAGGATGTATTCCTCCTGATACAACCACGCGATTAATTCCGGGGTGCGGCTATCAGGCATTTGGTGCGTATCAAACCATTGGGCGCGGGGAACGTCATCACGGATGAACTTGAGCAATTGTCGGAGTATGGGTTCGTCTTCCGGGGTGATGATCACTGCTTCATGCCGGCCCAGGCAAATGTCGCATGTACCGCATTGCTCAGGGCTGTTCTCGCCAAAGTACTTCAGCAGAAAATGCCTGCGGCAGGTTACAGAACGGGTGTAGCGCATCATGTCGTTGAGGCGGCGTACGGCGCGTTTACGGGCCATATCAAGGTGTCGTACATTGAGGCGCAGCTTTTTAACGCGTGGCAGGGCAAACATCAATTTTAGCTGATCGCCCGGCATAACCCAGGCAAGCAGTTCCCTGCTCTCAAGGAAAGCAAACCCATCCAGCAGCCGGGCCCGGGGCAAACCGGTCTTCCGTTCAAGCAGGCGAAGATCCATGTCCCACCAATCAGAAAAAGCATCAGCATGGACGGTCCGGAGGAGCACCTCTACAAAATCCGTGAGTTTCTGATTTTTGAGGTTCGTCATGTAGTGCCGCACGGAACGGGCAGATTGCCGGAAGCGAATCATCGTTGTGTGCTGCTTCCCGCGGAGCACCGACCAGTGCCCCTCTCTGGCAAGCGTGTCAAGTGCAACCCGTACCGTAGACCGCGAGGCCTGTCCTTGCCTGGCCAATGCCGGCACATGTACGACGATGGGCTCCATCGGCACATCACCAAGGGCAATACGGGCATGCAGACAAATGGCATCGTATATCCGCTGGATCACGTCCAGGGCGGGATGGGAATCCTGAATGAGTCCTGCCGGCGTCTCCTCATCACCAGCCCGATACAACAGCACAGCATGCCCTTTTTCACCGTCTCGTCCTGCACGGCCAGCTTCCTGGTAATATGATTCAAGCGCTCCGGGCAAATCCACATGAATGACAAACCGCACATCGGGTTTATCGATACCCATCCCAAAAGCATTGGTAGCAACCATGATGCGTGTATCGCCGGCAAGCCATCCTGAAGCACTTTGTTCACGGTCGCTTGCAGTCATCCCTCCGTGATACGCAGCAGCCTGCTCACCCTCAGCTAGAAGCCACTGCTGCCACTCTTCTACTGCTTTACGTGTTGCTGCATAAATAACGCCTGTACCCTGCACGCCGCGCAATACGTCGGCAACTTTGCGCTTTTTGTTTTCCACCTGAAAAATAGACCAGGTGAGGTTCGGACGATTGAACCCGCTAACCAGGACAAACGGATTCTTGAGTTGAAGATGCAGCAGGATGTCATCACGCACTGGGGGCGTTGCTGTAGCCGTAAGGGCAACAATAGGCACATCGGGGACGAGCTCCCGCAGGCTTGCAATCTGGAGGTATGCCGGCCGAAAATCGTAACCCCACTCGCTGATGCAGTGGGCTTCATCTACTGCGATGAGTTGCACCTTCATCCGCTCAATTCGGGCGAGAAACATCTCGTTTTGTAGCCGCTCAGGGGCAAGGTAAACCAACTTGTAGCGTCCGTGCTCGATATCTGTCCATCGCTGGTCGATTTCAGATGGCCGGAGGCTGCTGTTGATGAACGTGGCCGGCACACCCAGCTTATCCAGCCGCTGTACCTGATCCTGCATGAGGGCAATGAGTGGCGATATCACCAGCGTTATACCCGGAAGCATCAACGCCGGCACCTGGTAGCAAATAGACTTCCCGCCCCCCGTAGGCAGAATACCAAGCGCATCCCGATTATTCAAAAGTGCGGCAATGATGTCCCACTGCCCATCTCTGAACGTATCGTAGCCCCAGTATTGTCGCAGAATAGCCTCTGCGCCCTGCTTTTGCTGATTCTTACCCATTTACACGGAATGCTTTAAAACACCAGGCAACCAACGCGCGGTTTGTGTATAAGATGCTTTACGTACCCATTCTATACCTCAATCCAGACAATTTCCAGTTCAGTGCAAGCCACAGCCCCTCTTGTGTCCATTGTTATTGTCACCTGGAATGGCCTGTCTCTCCTGAAGCAGTGCCTGCCGTCTGTTGTTGCATCGGGTTTTCACAGTTTTGAAATTGTACTTGCGGACAACGCCTCCACCGATGACTCCGCGGCCTGGGTACAGGCAACCTACCCGGATGTCAAAATTGTACAGCATCCCGAAAACTGGGCGTTTTGCAAGGGCAACAACGAAGCCATACCGCATACCTCCGGCAAGTACATTGTACTGCTTAACAACGATGTTGAAGTCACCCCTGGTTGGCTGGACCCGCTGGTAGAGGTGATGGAAAACGACAAACAAGTTGCCGCTGTTCAACCCAAGTTATTGCAGTATACTGCACGCAACACGTTTGAATACGCTGGTGGTGCGGGCGGCCATATGGATAAATATGGCTACCCCTTCACCCGCGGCCGGCTCTTCTTCTCTATGGAAGGAGACACCGGACAGTACGACAACGCGTGTGACATATTCTGGGCAACTGGCGCAGCAGTTATGTTCAGGAAATCTGCGCTGGACGAAGTAGGCCTGCTCGACGAGACCTTCTTCATGCATATGGAGGAAATTGACCTTTGCTGGCGCTTGAAACGCGCGGGTTATCGCATAAAGGTAGCGCCGGCCAGTATGGTCTACCATATCGGCGGCGCATCCCTGCCGCAAGGCAACAGCAAGAAGACCTACCTGAACTTCCGCAACAACCTCATCATGCTGTACAAAAACTTGCCGCCGGCCATCTGGCGCAAGCGCTTTATCGTCCGCGCGATGCTCGATGCCCTTGCCATGGCACGGGCCTTATTAACGGGTCAGTTTAGCGAATTTGGGGCAATCTTTCGGGCTTACCTGGACGCGCATTCGATGAGTAGAAAACACATAACCGAGCGCCCAGCGTCTATTGATACGCGTGCTTTGCCTTCGTACAACCGCAGCATTGTGCTGGACTACTTTCTACGGGGCAAAAAACGATTCCAGGACCTGCCGGCAGACGGCTTCAAGCAACAGCTTTGACTTTGCGCAACCCTGGATAAAGGGCTATACAGACGCCAATGAGTGTACAGGCCATGCCTACCAGCGAAAGCGTGCCTGGCAATTCATCAAACAAAACAAAAGCCAGCGCAGTGGCGCCAATGGGTTCAGTGAGTGACAAAAGGCCGAGAAAAGTCGCCGTAAAGTACTTGACAGCATAGTTGAACGACCCGTGGCCAAGGATATGGGGCCCAATGGCCATAACCGCACATAACAGGTAAACCTTCATCGAAAAGCCAAACAAGGGCGTGCCGGTGACAACAGCAAGAAAGAGCACCGTTATCGCACTGCTGACATACATCGGGTACACGTAAGCCAGCCAGGAAAGCTTCTGCCGCGACATACGACCAATAATCAGGTAGATGCTCACAAAAAGACAGGCCCCGAGCGCAAATAGGTTGCCCCAAATCGGATCAACGGCCTGGCTGTCCTTGCCCGTGTCCCCGTACGCAATCAACAACCCACCTGCCACGGCAATACCAATTGCAATCAACACCCGTAGCGTCAGGCGTTCTTTGAGGAATACATAGCCAAGGATTGCCAGAAAAATAGGGGTAATCGACACAAATACTGTAGCGCTGGCTACTGTGGTACGCTGGATGGCCTCAAAGAAGAGGTAGAAGTGCAACCCAAGCATAACGCCGGCAGCCACCGTACGGATCTGATCCTGTCGAGCGAGCCCGACAAACGTAACCTGTGGGTCGCGCAAGGCAAACGGCGTCAGGATCAAGATTGCCATGACATTGCGAAGTGCCGCAAGCGAAAGGGCCGGCGTATCACCAGCAAGTCGCACCAGGATAGGGCTGATCGAAAAGCTGATGAGTCCGAACAGGAGAATCCAGTATGCAATTGCTGGTGTTTTTTGCATTACAGGTAACGGCTGCCGAGAAGACATACTTGTTTAGCCAACTAACGCAGACGGTCCATAGACCGGACAAGCGCAATGTCTTTCTTTACGTAACCCCGAGCAATGCGGATAAAGACGTACGCAAACACAGGGAGCAGTAACAGCCCGGTAGCTTGCAAATTACTCGGCACTTCCATCAGCGTGCCAGCCAGGTAGAGTCCACCAAAAGCGGCAAGCACACCAAGAATGGCCACATATTGCAGGATCGTGGTCATTTTGAGCTGTTGCTGCCTGTCTTTGTAGAGGAAAATGGAAACGAGCGCACCCAGTGCAACGAGTCCAAGAACTCCCAGTACAGCCGGCATAAGCCAGGTATACGTCTCTTGCATCAGTTCAACACGAAAAGCTGCTGTACCCAGACATGCCAGTGCAGCAAGCAGTAAAAATATAGATTGAATCCGCTGAATCATCGTTGTCTATTGTAAATTGGATTAAATCGTCACATGCTCAGCGATAGCATCAGCGACGCGTTTGGCAAATTCAGTGGTAGAGCTTTTACCACCGAGGTCCGCTGTAAGGTGTGTGCCTTCACGAAGCGTATCGTAGAGCCCTTTGCGTAACGCAGCAGCAGCGCTAACTTCTCCAAGATGGCGTAGCATCATTTCAGCAGAAAGAATCAATGCTGTGGGGTTGGCTTTCTTCTGGCCGGCAATATCGGGAGCGCTGCCGTGTACCGCTTCAAAGACCGCACACTCATCGCCAATGTTAGCCCCGGCAACAACACCAAGTCCACCAACGAGGCCGGCAGCAAGGTCACTCAGGATGTCTCCGAACAAGTTTGTGGTAACAATGCAGTCATACCGCTCAGGCACGGTGACCATCTGCATACACATGTTATCGATGATCCGGTCGTTAAATTCGATATCAGGATAATCCTGCGCAATTTCGCGCCCGATGGCAAGAAACATACCGGACGATTTTTTCAGAATGTTTGCTTTATGTACCAGGGTAACCGTCTTGCGCCCCATGGCACGCGCATAATCGAAGCTGAAGCGAATGATGCGCTCAGAACCCGTGCGGGTGATGCGTGCGGTGGAATCAGCAATTTGCAGGCGTTCGTCAAACGTTTCGATACCGGAATAGAGGCCTTCTGTGTTTTCCCGAAAGATGATCAGGTCAACATCGCTGAAGCGTGTATTCACACCGGGCAAGGTGCTCGACGGGCGCACATTCGCGTGCAGGTTCAGTTTTTGACGCAATTGAACGTTTACACTTTTGAAGCCTTTGCCAACGGGTGTTGTAACGGGGCCTTTGAGGGCCACCTTGTTTTTTCGGATGGAAGCAAGTACATCTTCAGGCAGCGGCTCTTTGCCGGCGTCGACAGCAGCGGTTCCAACTTCGAGGCACTCTTCCCACTGAAATTGCACGCCAGTAGCTTCGAGGGCAATCAGGGTGGCTTCAACGACTTCGGGGCCAATACCATCCCCGGGGATAAGGGTAACTGTATGCTTCATAGTCAGATCTTATGTAAACGAAAAAAGCCCTGCCATGGCAGAGCTTCTTCCTAAAAAATACTGGATTTTGCAGAAGGACGCTAATTTCCAAGGTCGCGTTTTGAAGAATAGTTGATGCGCAATGTTCCCGCTTCACGAAGTTCTTGCTGCACCTTCGTAACCGTACCCATTTCTGCAGTTTCATCTACACGCAGTGAAACGATCAGCTTGGGCTGCTCACTCCATTTGCGGTACATGATCGTACGGATAACGGCCATGTCTTCAATCAATGCGTCGTCAATCTGCACAGAAGTTGGCCCGAGCTGGGTTGCACCAAGCTTGAGTGGACCAATCCAGACATATGACACCAGCCTTTTCTGCTCTATCTTAGTCAGCGCTTCTGCTTTTGGCAGCTGCGTACGCACCTGAACAGTAGTTTCACGGAGTACGGTGGTCACCATGAAAAAGATCAGGAGCATGAAAATGATATCCGGCAATGAAGCGGTAG
>JBCCIM010000275.1 GCA_039111535.1 Bacteroidota bacterium
GGAAGAACGAAAACCCCGAAACACGGAAGAACGAAAACCCCGAAACACGGAAGAACGAAAACCCCGAAACACGGAAGAACGAAAACCCCGAAACACGGAAGAACGAAAACCCCGAAACACGGAAGAACGAAAACCCAAAATCCGAATCAACTAAAAGTCGAATCCAAAAGAAATGTAGGTGCGCTGTTTGCCAAAGCGTTGACCGTTGTGGGGCCATGCAAAATCTAACCGCACGGGATATCCTAGCAATATGGTGCGCACGCCAAAGCCCATACTGGCAACCATATCGTCAAATACGCGATCCCCTTCCTCGTCTGTTCTCAAAAAATTGAGGGGGTTATCGAGGCCACGCCCCCCCCAAACGGCGCCAACATCTACAAAAGCAGAACCTTCAACGTTGTAAAACGGAAGCAACGGGATTGGGCCGGGCAGCAAGGCAGCTACGAGCGGGAAGCGCAACTCAGCGTTGAGCAGTCCAAAGTTTGTCCCGCTTCTTGCATTGATATGGTAGCCTCGCAGCGGCACAATGGGGGTGGCCAGGATAAAGTCTGAAATATCTTCGATCGGGAAACCGTTGTCTTCATCAAATTCCCGGTTCACCCAGTTCTGCACGCCGGCTGTGTAAAACAGCTGCTGCGTGGGGCCGAGCGACGTGGCACCCGAGGCCCGCAAGGCAAGCGTATAGCGTCCACGCCCCAAATCAATGTAACGCCGTACATCGCCAAGCAGCGTGACGAACCGCACCTGCCCCTCCGAGAAACTGAAGGGGCTGCCGGCAATACTGAGCGCATACCGAGAGCCGCTCACCGGATACATAAAGCCCGGCGTGGTTACATCCCGCGTGAACGTAACTGACGGATAGAGCAGCGTACGCGTAATGGCCGGGTCGCTCGGCTCAATGATGTCGGCCTGGCTTACTCCTATCACAGACAGGTTGGCGTCAATACGACGAAATTTGTCCAACGGGTACGACACATTGTAGCGCAGGCCGTACTGCCGGTAGCGATAGATGGTATTGCGATTGTTATCCGGCAACAGGCGAGAAACATGGAAAGCAGACGTACTCCAATCCAGCCGGTTGGGCAGGTAGGCATACGACATCATGTAATCTGAATTGCGCAGGTCAATCAGCAGATTGGATGCCACGAGCACCTGGTGATCGCCCAGCATATCGCTGAACGTAATCTGGGTAATGCCCTGCACACCAAATAGGGCATCGTAGCCGGCAGCACCGTATACAAGATCAGGAGAGAAGCGGAGCTTGTACCGCTTGGGTTTGAAGCGACCCGACTCATCGATGTTATCTTCAATATCAAACGGATCGCGCAAGATCAGGAGGTCATCGGTAACGTCTTCAGGACGATCTGTAAATACGTAGTCGTCAAAATTGACATTCACGCTCCCGTACCGCGTACTGTCCCAGGAGGAGCGCGCAATCATCAACTCTTCCTCAGGCAATTCACTATCCGGGAGATCTGAAAGTGGTGTGGTAGAGAGCGGAGAGCGGTTGGCGAGCAGCATCAACCGATCTGCCATCAATGCGCCGCCGGCATCGGGTTGCCGCACGTAGGCAATGCCATCGGTAGCATCACGCAAGAAGGGGTTGTCGCGCTGCAGAGAGCGCGGTGCAAGTGTGATGGCCGGCGCCGGCAAAATGGTCTCCTGCATGACCCGCTGGGCCCACACATTTGGTGGCAATTCGTCGGTATCAATTTCCCGGCTGAACGGCGCGTTCATCAGGTAGATTAAGGTTTTGCCCTGCTCCATGCTTACAAGCGCAGCTTCACCCCCATCAGCAGACAGGTTCACTTGCTTGATCCCACTGAGCGAATTGGTGAGGGGTCGCACTAGTCCGGAAGTTAGCGACTTCTCGTACAGGTTAAAAATGCCATTCCGATCAGACAGGAAAAGCAGTTTGTCGGGATCACTGCCAAACCTTGCGCTCTGGTCGTCCCAAACGGTGTTGTAGGTGAGCCGGCGAGCCTCTGTGCTCTGATCCAGAGACAAAAGATAGACGTCATGCTGCCCATAGTCGTGCTCGACCATATTGAACGTAGCGGCCTGGTAAGCCCCGAGCGCTGTGTATGAACCCCTGTCGCTGTGAAAGACAATTGACTTGCCATCCGGACTCCAGCTCGGCTCATGGTCGCTAAACACATCGTTGGTGTAATTCACCGTCTCGTGCGACTCCAGGTCGAGTACAAACAAATCGCTCTGCATATCCATCGCCGCCTCAAACGCAATGCGGGAGCCATCCGGGCTCCAGGCCACCGAAATGATCTGGTCTACATCCGGGATCCGGTAATGGGTCGATGCTTCGCTATCAACATCTACAACAGCAATGGCATCTGAGGGACCACTCTTTACGGCAAGTGCAATCTGGGTACCATCAGGGCTCCACGACAAACCGGGGGTAAGAATACGCAAACTTTCATATTCGACGCTTGTCTGCCCGTCCACCAGTTTTTTAACCAATTTGCCTTCGTTGGTATCTACAATCAGCACGTCGAACAATCCATTGTTCGATGATACAAAAGCCATTCGGTCTCCCAGTGGAGAAAGGGCCGGACTGGTATTATAGAAGCCCCCGTTTTTCTCGGTGACAATTTTTCTTGAGAAGTAGGTGATATTTTCACGGGCACCCAACTCCGGGTAATAAATCTCTTTAAGCGTTTTCTGCCAGCGCTCAGATATCTCTTCGAGGCTGAGGCCTGTTGACCGTTTGAAGCTGGCTTCTACCGAATGCGTGATACGAAGTCGCTGCAAAATCTCCCCGATTTTCTCCTGGCCATATTGTTCAGCCACATAGTCCCACACACCCTGGCCGGCCTGGTAAGAAGCAAAACCGCTGATGTAGGGAATTGCCGGCACATCGTCGTGGATAATGGCGTCGCGCAACCAGTCGTCTGCATCCGAACTCCATCCTTCTGAAGCAAACTCTGCCAACCCTTCATTAAACCAATGCGGGATGCGGAGTGCAATGTTGTTCTGCAAGACCGACTGAAGCGTACCACCGTAATAAATGTCGTTAATGACTGCGTGGATCAGTTCGTGGTGCAGCGTCTGCCGGTACTGGCGGTAGTCGCCTACAAACGGGATGGCAATTCGGTTTTTGAAAGGCTCCGTAACCCCGGCAATGCCTTCCGAAAATACCGGAAGATTCACAGCGTTGGTCACGGCAAAATCGTTGTGACTCTGGTAAACAATAATCGGGATACGTTTGGAAATGCGGTGATCAAACAGGCGCTCCGCCTGGAGATACGCGTCTTCTGCAGCTTTGGCCGTGAAGTCAGCAAGGTGCTGGGCGCCCTCGTAGTAGTAAATGTCGAAGTGTTTTGATTGCAGGTAGGACCACTTGAGGTCGTCATACTGGACCTTGTTCTTCCCGAACCGGAAATACTGCGCAGACGCCGGCGCTGCTGTACAAAGCATCAGGCCGAGCAAGAGAAAAAAGGACGGTACCAGTTGTCTGCGCATAATCGACATCCAACTCAAAACGATGGAAGAAGGGATGTTAGGTTCTAGCCCGCGTACGGGGGCATGTTCCTGTGAGAAATGCAAGAGGACTATCATTGGCTGCTCGAAGAGATCCGGATTCTCCCCATCGTACGTGTTTAAAAGCAAGAACGTTACCCACAGATTATGCGATAAGCATAGCGCTGGTTTTTTAACTATTAATTTTTTAATATTTACAGGATCCAGTCACCCGCTTTATGCAAACGTCAGATGAAAATCCTGTTAGCCACGCTATTAGCCACAGTGTTCTTTATGCTCGGTTTCATTGCACAGGCCGTTGCGCAGCCCGCTGCATTAAAAACGGGCGACCTCGATCACATCAATTCCGAGGTCCTCGCTGAAACCCGACAGATTTACATCCATCTCCCAAACGGCTATCATGAGGGCAATGACAAGCAAGGTGTTGATGAGCGCAAGCAGTATCCCGTACTTCTTGTGCTAGATGCTGAATGGAATTTTCGCAAGGTTGTGGGTATCGTTGACAATCTTAGCGCCAGCGAACGCATCCCGCCCCACATCATCATAGGCATTCCCAATACGCTTCGCGCAGGCCGGCCGGCAAGAATCCAGGACCTTGCACCCTCAATGAACACAGCAGAAGATGGCGCAAGCAGCTTTCTGAGCTTTATCGCAGATGAACTAATCCCACATCTGGATCAAACATACCGCACAGAACCACACTACACCTTACTCGGGCATTCAATGGGCGGGTTGTTTACCATTTATGCGCTGTTGGAGCGACCGGAAAGCTTTGCAGCGTTTATTGCAATCAGCCCAAGTCTTGGTAGAAACAACCAGCAACAAGTGGCACGGGCATCAGCTGTTTTTGCTGAGCAAGCGAATCTGAATAAAAACCTGCACGTTGTGTTGGGAAATGAAGGCGGCAATACGCAAGCCGGTACAGAAGCACTGGTTTCAATACTGGAGCAAGCCGCGCCCGAAAAACTGAAGTGGCAATTTCACCCCATGGTATCTGAAGACCATGTGTCTGTTTTTCTCCCGGGCACCTACAAGGCCATGGAAGCTATTTTTGACGGCTGGAAAATCCCGGAAGCGTACCTGACGGACCTTGATATCAGTATCGTCGAGCGGCATTACGCAGCGCTATCAGACAAGCTAGGTTTTGATGTACCTGTGCCGGCGAGGTACTACACCGAATTCGGCTATAAGATATTGGCGACACAGGAGTACGACTATGCGCAATGGACCTTTGAGCAATACGCAGCAGCCTATCCCCACGCCGCCGGCCCGCATGTGGGAATGGGGGACGTCCAACTGATGCAAGGCGCATTTGAAGCTGCCCAGGCCGCCTACAAAGCAGCCCTTGAACGCAACGCGAACAACACACGTGCGCAGCATATGCTTGACACGCTGCTCAAACGTTGAGCTTTATCAGTCGTAAAGTAGTTACTGGTACCGGATCCAGCGAACGATATCTTTTACGCTTGGCTTCTTGCCATACATGAGGATACCCACACGATAAATGCGGCTGCTTACCCACATCGCACCGACAAACGTGGCGAGCAACAGCACAAAGGCTCCGCCTACTTGCCAGAAGGGTACCTCAGTCACGGCAACCCGCACAACCATGAGGATAGGCGAGAAAAAGGGTACCATCGAAAGCGATATTGCCAGCGTGCTATTCGGGCTTTCGACAAGAAACACAATGAACATAATCGGGATGATGATCAGCGCATAAATGGGCATCAGTAAGCCCTGGGCGTCCTGTTGCTGTTCAACGAGGGAAGAGACCGCTGCAAACAGGCTCGAATACAGCAAGTAGCCACCGAGGAAGTACAACACAAACCAGACAAACACACTCGGGTTAATGGATGGAATTGCAAAATCCATGGCGTCAATAATTTCTTCCTGCGAAGCATCTGCAGCGAGGCTAAGCGCAGCTGGATCCACAAAAGAGGCTGCGATATTGCCGGCAAAAAGAATCGTCGCCAACATAAGACCACTCCATACAATCATCTGCACAATCCCAACAGCCCCAATCCCAAGTACCTTGCCCATTAACATTTGAAATGGACGAACAGAAGAAACCATCACTTCAATAACGCGCGTTGTTTTTTCTTCCAGTACACCCTGGATCACGTATGCACCATATATAAACATGGCGGCATAAATGATGAAACCCATGATGAACCCAAGGATGGAGAAAAATGCTGCACTGTCTGCCTCGTCACCATCTTCGGAAATTTTCACGGTACGCACCGGCACCGAGGTCTCAAGCACTGCCTTTATTTCATCGGATACATCAAATTCTTCCAGGCGGTGTTCTTCCAGGGTACGCGTCAGGGCACGTTCAAGCCGAGAACCTGCAGAAAGCCCACTCCCCTCAACCGAGTAGAAACTGGCTTCTCCTTCACCATCAAGCAAAATTTCAGGGATGTAGAGGTAGCCATTATAATTACCATCAAGCACTTCCTGGCGGAGTACTTCGGGGGCTGCATCAGAAATTGTAAATGAGTACTGGTCGCTCGCGTGTCTTTTCAGCCCTTCCAAAAAAATACCCGTATCATCCAGTACAATGATACTTTTCTCATCGCTTTCGGAAGCAGCCACCCCGAGTACAGCCGGCAATACAGCAATGGCAATCAGTATAATCGGGGCCAACAGGGTGCCAATAATAAACCACTTCGACCGTACCCTGCGCAGAAACTCACTCTTAAATACAATCCAGATTTTATCCATCAGTCAATCTATCCTTGAAATTGGTAGGTACGGCCGGCTTATGCAGCAACGACGCTTTTCTGCTGCTCAACAGCAGATACAAAAATTTCATTCAGCGAAGGCTCAACACATTCAAATCGAATAATTTCATCCACGCGCTGCATGGCATATTCGAGCACAGTGCGTGAACGGGTGTTGTTCAATAGCTTGAGTTCGACACGATTGGCAGAAGCCGGCCCGATGCTAACAAGCCCTTTGTTTGCCATTTCTTGCAC
>JBCCIM010000276.1 GCA_039111535.1 Bacteroidota bacterium
GTCTTAAGCTATGCGGGTTCGAAGAACCTAAGGAAACCCAGGCCTGTCCCCAGCAGCCTGGGTTTTCTAAATTTTAGCGGTCGTACCGAATTGGACAACCATACGCTTCTGTTACCGGATACGGTACCATCTCCCCTTTTTGCGCAGCCTCAAGCGCATCGGTTACGTAGTTGATTGCCGGCATATCATCATCCATTTCTTCACCCGGGGGCTGGTTATCGAAAGCGCCCTGATAAATAATTGCGCCTTCCGGATTAATCACAACAAGATACGGGGATACTGTTGCGCCATAGGCCTGCCCCACATGTCCTGTAATATCTAACAATACAGCATCCTGGTTTCCACCCCGTTTCTCGATTTGCCGTTGCATTTTCTCGGTGGCCACCTGTCCCTGTTTGCCCTGTGCCTCAGATACTATAGACAACCAGACGATGTCCTGGGCTTTGAGCTCGGCCTGCATGGTTGGCAATACACGGTTCTTATACAGGGCATCAACGGTACGGCACCGGAAGTTCATCCATTCTAACACCACATATTTCCCTTTGAATTGATCGAGGGTGACGTCTACGCCTGAGACGCTAAGCAGAGAGAAGTTACTTGCTTGCTGGCCGGCATCCTGTGCTACCACTGGAGCGGTATGAAGTACGCCTGCAACGAGCAGCAACTCAAGCATGTGCCTGGCAAATGAGTGAAGCATGTTGGCCCCGTATGGCTGATTGGTGTATTTAATCCATTCGACAGGGGCGCTTTAACCTTAAATTGCCCCTACCCCCAAGGTTCGGCGCGGAACAGCACGTCACCGGATTTCTTGATCTGCCAGGCCGTGATGGGATTGAGATGATAAGGCACAGCACCAATGCCTCTTGCTTCGATCAGTGCTTTGCGTGTCGGCTGGACATATCCCGTCTCGTCTATCGCGCGGCTCATTATTTCAGTGGGGCTGCCATCCCAATGCCATAACAGGCGGAAACGGGTATGGGCCTTATCCAGTACGGGTCCCTGGAGTTCAGTAGGCTGCCACATTTTGCCCCCATTAGTACTCACCTCAACACGTGTAATCCGCCCACGACCACTCCAGGCGATCCCTCGAATTTCTACCCACCCTGGCTCGATGACTGCAGGGTAAGCCGGAAAGGTAATAATTGACCGCGCATCCATGATGAAACTGAACTGCCGGATTTTGCCCCCCTTAACGGGTTCGCTGTATTTGGACGTTTCTTCCCTTGTCATGAAGGGTCGGTCGGCTATTTCGATGCGGCGGATCCACTTGATGTTTGCGTTGCCTTCCCAGCCCGGCAATACAAGTCGGGCGGGATAGCCATGCGCCGGCCGGATAGGCTCCCCGTTTTGTGCATACGCAAGAATAGCATCATCCCAGCCTTTGTCCATCGGGACGCTCCGCGTCATCACTGCGGCGTCTGATCCTTCAGCCAAAAACCAGGTAGCTTTCGGGTCTGCCCCCACCTCACGAAACAGCGTAGACAGTTTTACACCCGTCCATTCACTTTGGCTGGTGAGTCCACAAATCTGGCCGGGCCGTGTTTCTTCAGGTGCCGTACTCCACAAGTTGCCCGAACATTCGAGGAAACAGATACGCGAGACCGCCGGAAAGCGCATCAAGTCGGCAAGCGTAAACTTCAGGGGTCGTTCGACCATCCCATGAATCAGCAATTCGTAGCGTGCCGGATCAATGGTTGGGATACCGCCATGATGACGCTCATAATGCAAGTCGGATGGTGTAATTGTCCCGTGCAGATACCCCAACGGGGTACGCGAAGACGTACTGGACGGATAACGCCCGGGCGTTTCAAAGGGTGACCGGGTACCTATCTCACTTGGCAATGGCCCTTGCACTTTGGTTGGATCATCAGGCGCTACGGGGCGAGCCTGGGGCGCCGTTTGTATCACGCGTCCGGATGCAGTTTGCGCAAGCACAACGCCAGAGCCGCCGGCCAAACCGGCAAGCAAAGCGCGACGCGTCAGTTTTTTCTCGGGCATGCGTTCGGGTCCGTTTGGGTTTTGGAGCGCCATAACTTTGGTATTTGCAAGATGGGTGGACGAAATGCAGGGCGATCCGGACTAATGAACCTGATCGTGCTGGAGGCGATCATCAGGCACAAAGAGCGGTTGGGCTGGCATTGCAACAGCCGGCAACGAAACAGCGTCCATTACTGCATCAGCGTCGACAAGGCCATTCAGGTGTAAGATATAAGCCGTGAGGGCGTACACGTCCTCATCAGCAAGCGAGCCGGGTGCGGGGTGCGGCATGGCCCTGCGAATGTAGTCGAAAAGGGTAGTGCTGTAGGGCCAGTAGCTGCCAACGGCTTTATGTCGGCGTGCGCCGAGGTCTTCATGCATCGTAAAAACATCATCGGGCAGCCGGCCAACAAGTCGATCATTCGGCCCTTCAACGCCTGTAGTCCCGTGGCATGCTGCACATTGTTGCTGATACAAAATGGCCCCTCCCGCTACAGTGCCAGCACCAACCGGCAATCCAGTACCGTCGGGCATAACATCTATATCCCATTGGGCAATTTCTTCTGCTGTTACTTCCCGACCAAAGCCAAACTGCTCAGGAAGTGAGGCCGCAGCGTCTTGTTGGACTGCTTGCGAATGGGGCGCAGCTGCAGGCGCATTACACGAGCTTAGCACAACACACAGGAAAAGCGGCAACCAACACGCGGCGCTGTACAGACAGGGCAGACGTTTCATGAACAATATGGGCAAGATGATGGGTATTGCACATGCCCAATAAACAGAAAAGCACGCTGATTTGCAGCGAATCATGCAAAAGTGCGTAGTCGAAATACTATGCGACAATAAAAAAGCCCGTCGAACTGACCGGGCCAAGATGAAGAATAATATGTAGCGTGGGATCAGCCCATGCGCTGGACATTTATCGCAGCCAATCCTTTGGGGGTTCGCTCTACTTCATACTCAACCTCCTCCCCATCACGGAGCCCCTCGTCCCAATCAAGGCCGCCAATATTGTTGCGATGTACAAATACGTCTTTGCCGCCTTCATCTGGCTCGATGAAGCCAAAGCCTTTCTCAGTGTTAAACCACTTTACTTTTCCCTTTGCCATAATAGTACGCTGAAATTCTTCACTGGCGTAAAACAATCTACATGTAGAAGAACCTCACAGCCTCTCGGGTCAGCACAGTTTCGCGACAGTGAGTTTAAAAAAGGTGATGAATTATGAACAACGTGTTAAGATCAAAGTGGTTCGCAATTAATTTCTGGATTTTGAAAATACTTTCAAAAAAAGTGCAATACAGCTGATTACACCTTTTCCACGTTATTACCAAACTTGATGAAAGCAGGGCAGATGCCGTGAAAGACTCGAGGATACAGCAGCGTTATCAACCGACTTTTCTTGATTGGCAACTCGCTGTTTGTTGTGCTTATTGGGTTCCAGGAAGTACCTTAGATTTATTGTCGTTTCCGCTTTTCTTTCCGCGTTACGCTTCATGGAATCTCCAGAACAACCTGCTGCACAACAAAAGCATGCCGGCAACACATTACAGGTGCTCGCCAATGTATTAACAATCTTTGTCGCGCTTGCAGCCATTGGGCTTTCGATATGGGAAGGTAGAGAAAATCGCCGCTACAACCGGCTCTCTGTGCTGCCACATCTTGAATCTTCTCAGGAAGTGCTTCAAGAAGCGAGTAAGCGCAGGTTTACCATTACCTATGGCCTGCAAAACACGGGACTCGGGCCGGCGGTCATTAAAAACTTGTACGTTTACCGTGATGGCGAAGAAATCTTCGAGGCCACCACAGAAGGCAAACTGTTCAGTTTTTCTGGATTTCTTGAAGACGTAAACGCGCTTCCCTTTCAAGTCGGCTCGTTTGTGCAATCGCGTGGTACAGGTGACCTGCTGGCCGTAAATGACCTGCACCTCTTGTTTCGGCTCCATACTCCGGAAGGAGATTCAGCCTCTGAATGGCCGCCGGCAGTTCTAAAAAAGGAAGTGCTGGATCGCTACAGCTTTCTGTTTTGCTACTGCTCGGTATATGATGAGCATTGCAGAGATGTAACGGTAGGGGTTGCGCCACCTGAGCGTGCCCAGTGCTCTTTTTGATATCCGAGGGGGATTGCAGATGATGCAGGACCTCTAACAACACCCATCCTGCTTAAACCAGGTACCAAAAATCTCTAAAACAAGAAAGCCTGGTCCGAAGACCAGGCTTTTTGTAATAAACTTGTATGTACAATCCGTCTTAGTTTACCCGCTGTACGTTCATAGCGGCCAAACCTTTGGGTGTGCGCTCAACTTCATATTCTACTTCTTCACCGTCGCGAAGACCATCATCCCAACCAAGTCCATCAACGTTGTTACGATGTACAAAAACGTCTTTGCTACCATCGTTAGGTTCAATAAAGCCGAAGCCTTTTTCAACATTGAACCATTTTACTTTACCTTGTGCCATATTATTGTTTGAAATTCTTCACAAAACTATTTGCTAAATGAACCGAAATTGTGTCGATTCGTGCTATTAAAACGCCAAATCGACTGCGCTATCTGTTGCCCGCAATTCAGTCTATAAAACAGATAAACAGGGTAGCCGTACAGTAAAGCATCAGTATTATCGTCAACAACGTTCGGTGAAACGAAATACAATAGACAATTCCCGATACAAATCTTGTCTGCGCCCAGATTCAATAGCCCTGTACTCGTGTTAGCCCTGTTCATGCTTACAGGCTGTTTTGAAGGTGCGCCCCGCAACAATCCATTGGATCCACAGGGTGAGAACTTTCAGGATGCCGGCGGCCTCACGGTAGAGGTAACAACGTTCTATGCTCCAAGGCAAGGACTCGATGATGTAACGGTAGAGACTGACCCTGGTAATTTTACCGGCCAAACAGATGCCAACGGCGAGGTGTTCATCCCAAATCTCGCCTCCGGCACCTATACGATAAAAGCATCGCGCGAAGGCTATGCCGCACAAATGGCGACCATCAACATAACTGCCGGCGAGTTTTCCACAACGGCACTTGCACTGCCTGGCCTACCCGAATTTCAAAAAATACAGGTCAACACAGTTCATATCAGCAGATGGTGGCCGCCGCCGCAAGAGCTTTTCCGCCTGAACGTGAATGTTACGCTTGACGACCGGGATGGGCTGGCTGACCTGGAAGAAGTTTGGCTTGAAATCCCCTCGTTCGACTACCGCACAACCCTGTCGCCCCAAACAACACCCGGTAGCTTTAGCCGGCTAATTCAAGGGGACAGCCTGCCGGCAGCCTTGCCGGCGCTACTCGGTCAAGACATGTTTTTGTACGCCCGCGACCGATCTGCAACCATCAGCCAATCGGAAAAACAAGCCATATTTCGTGTAATTGAAACCTCCCCACTTGCCGTTTCGCCGAGAGACCTGGGTTTACTCGACAACAATGCGCCGGCCTTGTCCTGGGAGGCAACTGCAATAAATTTCCCGTTTACCTACACGGTAGACGTTGTACGGGTTGATAACAACATCCAGAACCTGGTTCGGTCTATTCCAGATATTTCATCAGACAGCACCTCGATCCAGGTTGATGCCCTGGAGACTGGAGAGTACTTTTGGACCGTTTCCATTGTTGACGCCTTTGGCAACTCTAGTAGGTCCCGTGAAGCAGGTTTTCGAATTCCTTGAATATGCCAGAGCAAACACCCATATCCTCACATTCCCTTGATGCGCTCTTTGAGATTGCACTGACGCTGAATTCTATTAAGGATGCCGCGGCGCTACTCGATCACGTACTCAAAACAGCTGCGGACACACTACAGGCTGATCGCGGGTTTATTCTGCTGAACAGTACAACCGCACTGGAAGGGTTTGAAGTACAAGCCGCACACAACTTCTCTGACGAGCAGCTCGGCGATGTTGTTAAAATTTCGACCAGCGTAGTGCATCAGGTGTTACAGCAAGGCACACCCGTACTGTTGCATGAAGCGCTGGAAGACGACCATTTTGGGAAAACAGAAAGCATCATTTTACAAAACATCCGCTCTATCGCGTGTGTACCCTTGCGGGTAAAGGACCGACAAGTTGGCGCGATCTACATGGATTGTCTGTCTGATCGCAGCCGGTTTAAGCAAGAGAACCTGCCTTTCCTCGAAGCCTTTGCCAATCTTGCAGCGGTTGCTATCGAGAATGTGCGGCTCTACCAAACCCTTCGGGATGAAAACCGGCATCTTCGACAGGAAATTCAGCATATCCACGGGTTCGAAGAAATCATCGGACAAAGCCGGCCCATGCGGGATATGTTTGCAGTTATCCAGCGGGTACTGGATACCAACGTAACTGTACTCGTCCAGGGGGAGAGCGGCACAGGCAAAGAACTGGTTGCGCGAGCGATTCACTACAATGGGCACCGCAAAGACAAACCCTTTCTCGCACTTTTCTGCGGCTCACTGCCAGACGCATTGCTCGAAAGCGAGCTATTTGGCTACAAAAA
>JBCCIM010000277.1 GCA_039111535.1 Bacteroidota bacterium
TGAATCACTAAAAGCAACATGGGTAGAGGAATTTCCGGGTATGGACTTCGTGTACTACCCGCAGGAAGAGGTCTTCCAGAATTTTACTTTCATGATCGAGTTGTCACAAACCTTTAGTCGATACCTGGGGCTCTTTGCCCTCTTTATTTCTTGCATGGGCCTCTTCGGGATGGCCTCCCAGCGTGTCGGACAACGGATGAAAGAAGTTGGTATACGCAAAGCCATGGGGGCGTCAGCGCTACACATCATCTTCCTTGTAAATCGAGGGTTTCTTATGATGCTTGGGCTGGCAACGCTGATTGCTACGTCGGTTGCCTATATAGGATTGCGCGCCATTTTGCAATCTGCACCGTCTGAAATCCCGATGAGTGTTACGCCATTTGTTTTGGCCAGTTTGCTGGTGTTTTTAGTTGCGGCTGCCTCCTTAACGTCACAAACCCGGAAGCTGTTGAAGGTGCGTCCGGCTGAAGTTTTGCGGTATGCCTGAATGCGAACCCATCAATCCGAATGGATTGGTGGGTTTGCAGTTACAGGTTGCAGGTTTATGGTTGAAAGTTGGGTATAGTTTGTAATTCAGTGAACAGGTTCTTTTACGCTTGCTGGCAAGTAGCATGAAAGCTCAGTAGTGCCTTTGTCCGTTTTTAGCGGTGTTGTCAAATAATCTGCTGATTGCTGGATGTACCCCAGTAACGGTTTTGCACTGGCAAATGAAGCGTTGTCCGTCAGGATACTCGCTCCGTAACTCAGTTTCGGCTCCAGCATGTTAAGCAATGGCAGATAGAGATCGTTCCAGCCGTCGAGGAACAGATGATCAATGCCGTATGCAGCATCTTGAAGGGTTACCATCGCGTCCCCTTCGAGCAAAGTTATAACATCGCTGAGGCCGGCCGCCGCAATATTCTCCCGTGCAACCTTGCATTTTGTGGGCTCGATTTCAGTTGTGATTACACGTCCCCCATTGTCTCTTGCAGCAGCACCAAGGTACAGGGTTGATATCCCGAACGAGGTGCCAAATTCAACAATGTATTGTGCCTGTGTCATCCGCAGCAGGTTGTATAGCAGAAGGCCTTGCTCGCGTGTGATGGCGATGTAAGCGTTAACCATGTCTTTGGGACGAAGAGACCGGCCGATACTTTTTGCAAATCCTTTGATGATGCGCGGCATATCTTTGCCGGCTTCATTGTGCAGCCGGTTTAACGTTTGACTCACTTGCGGATCATGAAGTGTGTTATTCATGTAGTTGACCTTGATCGTTAGAGACTAGACTATTAAGACTATATGTAGTATGTTGTGTTTATATAGTCATGTTTCATAACCCTAGTCACTAATTGTAGACTAATGGATAAAAGCATAGTAAAGAGCGCTGATATGGTCTCTCTACCTTCGTGCCCAGTTACGTATTGTTTGCAAATGATCGGTGGCAAATGGAAGCCCGTAATCCTTTATTTGCTAAGCAACGGGGTGGATCGGTTTGGTGTAATGCGGCGCGCGATCGATGGGATAAGCAAGCAGATGCTCACCAAACAGTTGCGTGAACTGGAGCGAGATGATATCATAAGCCGGACCGTATTTGCTGAAGTACCGCCGCGGGTAGAGTATGCGCTGACAGAGAAAGGGGAGAGCTTGCTACCGGTAATACAGGCGATGAAAGCGTGGGGCAAACCGTTTATCAAATGAGTGGGCTTGTGGCAAATCCTACAGATATCACGCAATTCCACAGAGACAAATATGGCAGAGAGCTTCTTGTTGATGCCGGCCTGATCTCAACCAATCCACAATTTTTGCTCAATGATAATGCCTTTGTTGTCAGTTTCTTCGAAATCTATCTGATCACGGCTGGCGAAGGTGTTTTTCATTTAAACGAACAGGCGTATCCTTTTCAAAAAGGGACCATGTTGTTTTTGCCGCCCGGCATGGTGCGGCGCTGGGGAGAACGGACGCCGGATGTAGATGCACATTACCTGATTTTTGAAGAGGAGTTTATCCAACGGTTTTTTCGTGATCCCCTTTTCATATACCGACTGCATTTATTTAACCCACCATGGCCAGCTTCTATTCAGCTGGCTAAAGAGTAGCATAAACAATTCCTTGTTATCCTTGCTGAGCTAGAGCAGGAAATCAATTCTTTACGGGATGACAGCGACCACTTGTTACGCGCCTTGTTGTACTACTGGTTAATCCAGGTCAACCGGCTTTACGAGATGCAGCACGCAATAGAAGTGCGGCCGTATAAAAACCGCGTGGCTTTACAATTCAAAGCGCTATTGGCTACACACTTTAAAGGGGAACGAAAGGTAGCGGCATATTGCGAAATGCTTAATTTAAGCAGAGCCACGCTTAATAAACATGTGAAGGCTGCGTATGGCAAAAGCGCCGGCCTGCTTATTCGCGAAGCTGTTGTACATTGGGCCAAACTAAAATTGCTTTATACCACCGAACGGGTGAGTGACATAGCCTATCAGCTTAACTTCGATGAGGTGGCAAATTTTAACCGCTTGTTCACCCGGATGACCGGCATGCGCCCTGGCGAATTCAGAAGCCGTTTTACAAATTGACAATTTTTTTTGCAAATCGACGTTTCTTCTGCACCCACCCTGGTTGACCTTTCTACAAGAAAAACAATAGTTCGTGTGGAGCTTGTGCTACCCTTGGGCACTCCACTTAACGCATAGAAATATCAACCGGAATTATGAAAAAAGGAATATCGCTTTTTGCGCTTGCCGCTTTTTTGTGTTGCCGTTTTAGCCGGCTTTGCTTCTTTCGATCGGACCTCAGTCGAGGAAACTGGCAGGGAAGTAGAGACAGACAAAATGAAGCGCATTGTTCAGAAGTTCTATGATCAGCTTAGTGACCCGAACAGTCCGCAAGCAGACAAAATGACCCAGAAATACATGCACGAAGACTGGCTCTCTACGCCACAACCCATTGGCGGACCTGGCCGGGCGGGATTTGTGCAGACGTTGGCCATTTTTGGTGGTATGATTCCTGACCTGAACTGGGACGTGAAAGAAATGATTGTTGATGGCAATCGGGTAACGGTTCGATCAATCGCTACAGGGACGCCCAATGCCCCGGGTGGTGAGTTTTTCGGTGTGGTTACCAAAGGCGAAAAGTCATTTGAAATCATGACAATTGACATACATACTGTAGAAAACAACAAACTCGTACGCTCCTACCACGTCGAAGATTGGCTGACAGCTACCCAGCAGGTTGCTGGTCAATAGTATCACGGCTGCCCGGTCGTAGGGCAGGCAGCTTAACTTTTACCGGAATCCGAGATGCCGATCTATAAAATTCCTTTACCTGTTTACGTTTTAGCGGCTGTTGTCGTGGTGTCGGGATTGATGGGGGGCTATGCCGGCCTGGTTAATCCTGGTTTGTTTTTTGGATTCATGGGCGATGTTGACTGGTCTGCCAACAACCTGCCTTTCCTGAATGGCCTGTGGGGCACCCGTAATTTATCGCTTGTGCTCATGATGGTAGCCGGCGTCATTTTGCGCAATCCCTCCATCATGTTCACGGTTTTTACAGTGCGAACGCTCACAGAAATACAGGATATGTTTTTGCTTGCTCCCAACACGCTGGATCCGTCTTTAATGGCGCCTGTATCCAATCCAACGTTTTTCGATCAATTCATGGCGGTCTTTCCCTTTATAGTGCTTGCTTCAGAACTTGCAGGCGCAATATGGCTAGGAAGCTTACTGTTTGGGAAAAAGAAATCACATGCTGAAGTTGGATGAAAGCAATAGTTGTTGAAGCACCTGGTGGGCCAGATGTACTTAAATTAACCACGCGTCCTATACCTGACGTCAAGCCGGGTTGGGTGCTGGTGCGGGTAAAAGCGTTTGGTTTGAATCGATCAGAAATGTATACGCGCCAGGGGCACTCGGGTGACTTTGTACCGTTTCCAAGGATCTTGGGCATCGAATGTGTTGGCGAGGTTGCTGACCCATCCGATGGCGGGTTCGCGGTAGGGCAGCGTGTGGTTGCAATGATGGGACAGATGGGGCGCGCGTACGACGGCGGGTACGCGCAATATGCATTGCTGCCCCGGGCGCAGCTCATCCCGGTCGAGACAACGCTACCGTGGGACGAATTGGGGGCGATTCCTGAGACTTTCATCACAGCTTATGGCTCGCTGGACCAATTGAAACTGCAAGCTAGACAAACGCTGCTTATTCGTGGTGGTACGTCAGCGGCCGGCATGGCTGCTGCGACCATTGCCAAAGATATGGGCGTTACCGTACTGGCTACCACAAGGAATCCGGCAAAGAAGCCGGCCTTGGTGGCTAATGGTGTAGATGCTGTATTTATTGACAAAGGCGCAATTGCAACAGCCGTTCGCCGTATTTACCCTCGTGGCGTAGACGCTGTCCTCGAATTGGTAGGCCAACCAACCCTAGAAGATTCCATTGCCTGCCTCGAAGCTACAGGGATTATTTGTCAGACAGGATTACTGGGGGACAAGTGGGATTATTGGGTAACGGGTCTTGATGGCGTTGCAGAGACAATTCGAACAACAACATACAGCAGTGAAGCCGTTACCGCTGCCAATAGTGCTGCAACGCTGCAAACCATTGTGACGCGCGTTGAAGCAGGGCGATACCGCCTTAATATCGACCGTATCTTTGAGATGGAAGAGATTGTCGAGGCCCACACCATCATGGAAGAGAGCCGAGCCAAGGGCAAGCTTGTGGTGCGTACTGGGGTGTAATTGCAGACTGGGGAGGGGTGTTAGTCCATCGCTGAAATCCAGCCTGTGCGTCCGTTGGGTGAGGTGACGCCGATAAAGCCGCCAAACTCACCAAAGACTGGCAATTCGCTGTTGGCACCAATGCTGTCGATTGCGACAGCTGAAATGCTTGGGCTGTAGCGGATTGAGCGGCCAGATGCCAATTGCATGTTGCGAATTGGGTCGTCAGCATCTTCCGTTAGCGAAGAAAGAATGAAGCCCGATTTGCCGTTTGGGAGTTCAACAGAATACCAGTTTTCTGTGCCACCCAGGACGCGGATAGCTGTATGGCGCGGTAGTTTGTCCACCATTTCTGATGTGCGCGATGGTCCTTTGCGGAGTCGCGCAAAACGAGAGGTTACCCTCGCCCATTCACCAAGCCGGCTTGTATCAGCTGCGACGGGCGGCAGATGGTCTGTCAGGTCCTTAATGAACGGCAACGGATCTACGGCAGATCGCGCTGCATAGATACCAAAATGCAAGTGTGGAGGCGTATTGTAAGCATTGCCTGTTCGGCCGACTGTACCCAGCGTATCTCCTTTTTTGACCCGTGTAAATTCCTCGATCAGAAATTCGTCAAGATGTGCGTAGTAATACGCCTGGTTTCTAGACGCATCGCGCACCCAGATTACTTTTCCTCCAACAACGGTTTCATCTATACGAGCGACGTACCCGTCTGAAATAGCTACCACAGGGGTGCCTGTGAGGGCAAATACATCGACACCTTTATGGAGTCGCCGGCCGCCATCGCGAGGCGCGCCCCAGAAACTGTGAATATGCATGCTGCTGTGGCCGGCAACTGGAAATCCGAGAGAAGCATCAATTTTTACGTCGAACGTATACCGCCCGCCACGTAGCAATTCGGGCTGCAACCGAATGAGGTACGTGATGTCCCGTTTCGGTTCAACCTGAATTTTATAGAGGGAGTCGGAGGTTGCAACGTGTCGTGGGGTTGCTGAAGAGTCATCGGGCAATTCGAAGAGATCCAGGAAAAGGTACATGGAGTCTTCTGACTGCACAGATACTTCAATTTCGAGCATCTGACCTTGAAGCACACGGATATGATACCCACGTGCGGCTACCTCTTTAGGGTCGAGGTAGCCAACTTCTCGGTAGGGCGTAGCAATTTCAACAGACTTGTCGACAGCTATCTGGCTGGCATCAAACCAGGCCCGACCAAGTGCGGTTTGCTGTAAGCCGGCTTCTTCCAGCGAGACAGCATACGCCTGGTGCGGCGTCATGTGTTGTGTACTTCTCCTCCCCTCAATAACAGCTTCATCCGCACAACCAGACAGCAACAGCCATCCGCTACAAACAAGCGAAATAAATAAACATCTGGACGGGGTCTCAGGCATACTACGTTCCTGGCGTATTGGTTAAAGCAGGATCATGGTTAGCCATGAGGGGCGCGTAACTTGCATGGGTCGTTCTCTTTTGTGGCATAAGTTGTACCCAACACGGTGTCGGGGTGTGATTGACGAAGAACGACCGCCCTCCTTATAGGCGTAACAATACAATTATTCTAGCAATCGGCAATTATTGGCTGCAGTCAAGCACACAAAGGAAAATTTAACTGCAAATAGAAAGCCAACTTGTGTTTTAAATGAGTGTTGATGTGCTCGTTTTGAATTGGATATACTCAAATCCTCTCCCCATTTCCGACTCTCGGAGGCTACGGTAATTCTTTTTCTAAGTTTCCCACTACTTGGAA
>JBCCIM010000278.1 GCA_039111535.1 Bacteroidota bacterium
GAAAAACCGCCAGGCGTCTTCTCGTCCGGCGGTTTTTCTGAACAGTGGTATTACTAGAAGCAGGTATAAACTTAAAAAGCCTGCTGACAACGTAGCGTCACAGCGTCACATTCAACGCCGAAAAAACATTTTCAATGCGATTGATAATGGTCGACGATGAACTGCCGGCAAAGAGCAAGCCGACAAGCTGGTTGTTGTCGCTCAGCACAGCTGATCCGCTATCGCCACCCTGGCTCATTGGTCCTGCGAGAAGCTGGTCGGTAAACTGCGCAAGCAGGCCGGCGCCATACGAAACCTCGACCGTCACGTCGATCTGTTGTATCGAGGCTGAGGTAAACTCAGTTGTGCGGCCATATTTCTTGATAGCCATGCCCAGGGTGCCTGAGGCAGAGCCTTCAATCTGGCCAATTTCGAGGATCGCATTGTCTACATCCGCCTGGTTCAACGGGCGCGCAATGGCTGCATCAACCAGGTTATCATTCATTTGAATAGAAACGGTCTGTACCCGGTTCTTGCTGCCGAAAACACGCGAAACCGCGTTGATAATAGACGCAGAGCCGCCTATACAGGAGCCCCCACCACATCCGCCGCCGCCGTCATCTCCACCGCCACCACCGGTGCCGCCTCCACCGCCTGAACCCGGGAAATTGATGGGCACAAAATCGAGCAAGGTTGCAAACTGTTCCTGCGGGAAGCGGCCTCCATCAACAGGGCCTGGCTGTAAAATCGGGTCGCCTATGTTGGCATCATTGCTGTTGGCAATTACATGATTATTCGACAGGATCACGGTTTCGCCATTGCGTTTGACATAGCAACCGAGCGTGCCGGCTGTGATGTCTACATGGCCGAGGCTAACGCCACCAGGTGCCGGGCGAAATTTGTTTTTGGGATCTACCGCAAGCGCATTGATTTTTCCGGTTTCAATAACGTCTGTCGGGACGCCATCAACCGACTGGGGGACCATATCTCCAGGCCCGAGTTCGGCGCTGTTTTTTTTGGAAATGACCGAGCAAATAATACTGAGTTGGTCTGTGGTTTGCCCATTGGACACCTTGTAGCCGACGCCTGTAGCGATCACATTGGCGTGTGCCATCAATTCGTTGCAGCGCCGCTTGAGCACCGAGCGGCATTTTTCGAGATCTTGACTCATGTTCTTGGTACGTTGATAGGGCTATATGGGCAAATCTGTTGGCAGTACGTGACAGAAACCGCGTGTGTGAGGTGCCTCAGGATTTGGTAGATTGATATCTAAGTATATGAAATGTGTTATTGTTTTGATGGATTAATTTAGACTTTTCTTCTGCATCGTGCCAACTGTGCAGTACCCGGGCCAGCGTTTGTGCATCGCGTATTGGCATGTGTTGCGTAGCATATGAAACGGTGTAATGATGGATCTTCGCTTGATTATGTTCTAGCAGTCCATCTGAAACTTTTAGTCCTGCAGCTGTCTTTCGCAAATGGACTGCGTGTGCACCGGCCAGTTTGTCTTGCCTGCCTTTGTTTAACAACTGGATTGCTCGGGCAAGGGCGTGTAAGCTTTCAGGTGTTTTTAGTTGTGCCGGCCCGGTGTTGAAGTAATACAACTGAAGAAAAAGGAACAGCAGGAGGCATCCGCACCCGATTGCCATGTGCCAGTATGCAAAAGGCAGAACCTGCATAAATTCAAGTAGAACTACGCTGGCAACAATAAGCAGCGAGAGCCACTGTGCTTCTGAAAAACGACCCGTGTATGAACGGGCAGTGTCGCCGCGAAGTAATTCAAGGCAGAACCTTCCTGTAGAAAAAAGTACGAGGTACGAAGCAAAGCCGTATCCGGCTATTGGATGGGTTGCAGCAAGCGTTAGTCCGACGCCGCTGCTGAATAGAATCCATCCTGACTCGACGAGTTGTACGGGGAACAGCCGCACACCAACAAGTGGGTCGGGAAAGCCGGCCCTGGCATGAAGCAACGTGTACCTGATGCCATAGCGGGCTGGCTTTCCGTAGCAGCATCCAACCCTTAAACAACCAATGCGGCCTATCCCTTGCATGGCCCCGATGCCAAGCATCAAGTTCTCAAGGTAGGGCAGGATTGGTTGATCTAATATGCGTAGAAGTAGGGCAGTAACCGCCATGATGCTCAAAAAATATCGCAGATATACAAGGCTGTCTTTGCCTGTGCGTAAAACAGTGAGCACAATGTGAATAGTTGAAAGCAACAGGGCAACCAGCAACAAGCTTATCATCAACAGGATAGAGAGGCCCTTCACGTACGTCAGGCCCAGCGCTATCGTCGCTGCCAATGCCATACCCGCGAGGCCAAAGAGGTTGTAGGCTGAGAAGGAGCGCCCCAGGAGATGCACGCGGGGCCGAAGGCGTTGCTCGATGCTTCTTGTTATCCGGTGCAAAAAGGTAACATGCGACCCCGATACCGGATGTACCCGACCAGATGGAGGATCGGTTGAAGCGGTGGCGTTCCGGCCTGGTTCAGCATGCGCTGCTGCGTGGGTAGCGAGCACATGTTGCAGCGCCGGGTCAACGGACAGCGTTTGCGAGGGTATCGTGGTGTTCTGCAATGAGACTCCTTAGATAACTGCCAATGGTATACACCGACTTGAAGCCGGCTTTTTGCGCTGCTGCTTCTTCTGCTTCAATTGGAATGTCAGCGCTTTCTGCAAAATGTTTGATATCCCGGTAAAAGCCCAGGGTGTACATGTCCCAGGCCGCACCGCTGTCTTTCGTGAAAATCAGGTTTTGCTGCCGATTGATCTCTGCCAGGTATACATTTTCCATTTCACGCTGCGCAAGCAGTTCTTGCCGCCTGTTGGGCAGCGCTGTGAAAATCTCGATGTGGAAAAATCCCATGTCCTCAAACCGTGCCGCAACCACATCATGGGGCGGACCGTGAACAAACGTATCCTCTTTCCATGCGATCATTTCTGTAAACGCATCTGCGTGGAGACCGTGTGTTTTGCTTGCCAGCATTCGGGTAGCCATGTGCGCCGGCGCATAGTAGGACGCATAGCTTTCCACCGGATGTAACAGCATGAGATCCCAGTGATCGCCCTGGCTGTGGCGCATAATGTATGGTGCCGGCAGGCCTGCTTCGTCATAGTATGCCCGTTGCGCTTTTAAAGCATCGATCAGTTCAAGGAGTTTGCCCGGTGTAGCGCGCAGCAACTCTGTTCGGTACAGGTAGGTGCCCGTATTGTTGTCGGGCGCAACCTCTTCAATAAATAAATTGCGCCAGCGGACTTTGATGCCGCCGCCATCATGAATTTGAAGGGCGATAGACCCTGCAGCCATGCCTATTTTCTCATCTCGGAAATCAACCATGGGCACACCATTGAGCCAGGTTTGTACGTGGTCTTCTACCACGCGCACCCGCATCGTATTCCATTCACCCATTTTAAGGGCTTTATCGAGGGCTTTGTCTGGTTTGATGAGCCAGCCGCGGCCATACGATTCGTATACGCCCCCTGTATCATTGTCTGGTGGTGCAACTTCAGCCTGCCATCCTGTGATGATGGTTCCATCGAGTGAAGAGCGAAAGAAAATGCCGCTGTTGCCATTGGCATCCTGTTTGAAATCTACCGTAAGGTCGAAGTTCTTGAAGGATTGTTCGGTTGCCAAATACCCATATCCTGCGTCAGGGCCACTTTCGCAGACCAACAACCCATCTTCTACGTACCACTTCTCTGTGCCATGAACATTCCAGCCCGTGAGGTCTTCGCCATTAAACAAAGACTGTGGTTGACCCACTAATACAAGCGGTAGGGAAAGCAGTAGATACAAAAACGTGAGGCCTGTTTTCAAAACCTGGTGAGGCATAATACACATGGTTGGTATAGATAGGGATGTCAGTAAATGCGCGCAGCTGGCACGCGGTTTTTAGTCGTCGGGACTGACACCAAGCTCTGCACATATTTCGGGCGGACAGCCGGTCCATTCCATGACGGCTGTGTTGCCGATGTACTGAAGGTCGTCAACCCCAACTTTGCTTGACCAAAAGCCAGAGGCTGTCAAGTCGCGGAAGCTATTAAAAAATTTAACGCCCTGGCTGAGCTCAGGTGGCGCAATGTCTGGGTATGCAATCAGGTCCAGTAATTCTTTTTGCTGGGCTTCTGTGCCCTCGATAAATGGCTTGTTAAACATCTTTCGTGACTGAGCATCGACCCATGCGAGTCCGCCACGCATGGGCAACTGCATAGTGGGGCGGTCCATCATCATAAAGTCCATAAATGCCGGCACCCCAGCGTCGGTAGCGCTGCCTGACCGGTCGTCTGCCGGAATAATCAGGTCTACCAGCACATTGACTGTAGTAAGTTCGTGCTCCGTAAAGAATTCAGGTTCAAAGTTATCAGCCTTTGTATCGATACCCGCTTTCTTCATGTTTTCGCGGGTGACTTCGAGTTCGTGTTGTGTCCACGAGAAGCCGGCGGCAACGGGAGCAGCAGCCATCATTTTGAGCGTTTCTCTTCTGTTCATGGTCGCAATTTCGTTTTTCCTTTTTCAGGGTATGATTGTGATAGCCTGTTTGGGTAATCTGCTATTGCAGTTAGCCCTGGAACGCGCCTTTTTTGCTCTGGTCGAGGATGTAATCGGCCGTCCGCCAGGCCAGCGCCATAATGGTAAGTGTCGTGTTTTTGTGTGCCTGTGACGTAAACGGGCCCGCATCTGCTACAAACAGATTTTTTACGTCGTGTGATTGGCAATGGGCATTCAGTACTGAGGTTCGGGCATCGAGGCCCATCCGGGTAGTGCCTACTTCATGGATGATCGACCCAGGCGTTTGGATACCGTAGCCTGATTCTTTGGTTGGCATTGGGGTGACCGCTGTGCCACCCATTGTGTGAATTAGTTCGCGGGCTGTTTCGTGGATATGTTTACACATATTGTGTTCTTCATCGCTGAAGTTAACATCGAATTTTAACACAGGAATACCATATTTGTCTACCGTATCCTCGTCGATGTAGCACCGGTTGTCATAGCGCGCAATCATTTCGCCGCGCCCGGAAAAGCCTACGGTTGCACCGTAGAAATTCCGGTAGTCGTCCTTGAGTGACTGGCCGTAGCCTCCACCGCCTTTTTCCCGCTTGTTACCCATGGCGTAGTCTACGCCATTGTACCGGTGAATACCGCCACCAAAGCCGTAACCAGGCATGCCGCGCCCACCCCAGACTTCGAGGTGATAACCACGGCGGAAGTCGAGTTTTTTGTTGTCAAGCCACCACGGAATATACACGTGCATGCCGCCAACACCATCCTCGTTACGGGGTTTGCCCCCCATGAGGATTGGAACGATGCCTGCTACGCTGGTTCCTACGGTATCGTTCAAGTACCGACCTACTACGTCGCTAGAATTCCCTACGCCATTTGGGTGCTGTGACGATTTGGAGTTGAGCATAATACGGGCTGAAGAACAAGCGCTTGCTGCCAGGACGACAACGTTGGCTTTAATCTGGAATTCCTCAAGGGTCTGCGTATCAACATATGAAACGCCTGTGGCCAGGCCGTCGCCGTTGGTAAGTACTTCGCGCACCATGGCATGGGGAATGATGTCCAGGTTGCCTGATGAAAGCGCAGGCCGCAGCAGTACGGAAGGGGAGGAGAAGTTGGAGTTGGTTGCGCAACCACGGCCACATTGCCCGCAATAGTGACAGGCCGGTCGGCCGTTGTGGGGTTTCGTTAGAATAGAAAGCCGGGAAGGAATAACGGGGATGTCCAGTTTACGTCCCGCTTTCTTTACAAGGAGTTCGTAGCAACGCGGTTTTGGTGGTGGGAGGTACTTTCCACCCGGTTCGTTGTAAATGCCTTCTTCGGTACCAAACATACCGATCAGTTCTTCCACCTTGTCGTAATAAGGGGAAACATGTTCATAGCTAATGGGCCAATCATCTCCGGCACCGTCTTTACTCCGTCCTTTAAAATCGTCGGGACCAAAGCGCAACGAAATACGGCCCCAGTGGTGGGTGCGCCCGCCAAGCATACGGCCTCTGAACCACTGCCACTGCGTGCCGGCTTCATGGGTGTACGGTTCACCTTCCAGTTCCCATCCGCCCAGGCAGGCATCGAACTCACCAAAATGTCGCTCAGGAATGGCTGCACCGCGGCGCGGGGAGTCGTAGTTCCATTTGAACATGTCACCGTGTGTTTCCGAGTACCACATCGGGCCGGCTTCCAATACAACGACTTTCACGCCGCTTTCTGCCAGAACTTTTGCGACCATGCCGCCGCCTGCTCCAGATCCGACAATACAAACGTCATACTTATTGGAGCTGATGATATTGGGTAGATTTTTCTTCATGTCCATTCTACTGCGTTTAGGAGATGTGTAGTCCACGCGTAATTATTACTCAA
>JBCCIM010000279.1 GCA_039111535.1 Bacteroidota bacterium
AAGCCTGGTTGTTTCAATCCAGGTGCCCGGTTTTTCATCATCTGCATAAACGTATACTGAACCGGGAAAATTTGTATTTCGGGCTTCGCCTACAAAAATGGTATTTTCTCCCAATGCCATGGCGCCTCCAAATCCCTGGGCCATTGCGGGAGTTGCTTGAAAAAGGAGCAACAGCACAAAGCTGTAAGCAACGCGGATCGTTTTCATTGGTCGTAATGATTAGCTGGTGAGGTGAAGGTAAGCGTTATATATAGGGAATTGTCCCGAACAATAAAACCAGCGTACCCGTAGATGCATGACGCATCTCTCAATATTGAAAAGATTTAACATATTATGGCTAGCACACCCGAAGACATGGCGCAGACCATGATCAACAACCTTGAAGCAAAAACAGGTAAGGACCTGGGCGCATGGATTCAGATCGTGAAGGAGAGTGGGCTTGAGAAGCATGGGCAGATAATTAAGTTGTTGAAGACGGAGCATGGAATTACGCATGGATTTGCAAACTTGATTGCTCACAAGGCAAGAGCAGCCGGCGAGCCTGTGCCAGCAGCGACAGATCTCGTTGCCGCCCAGTATGCGGGTGCCAAAGCTGAGCTAAAACCCATCTATGATCAGCTCATCAAGATCATTGAAGCTTTTGGCGATGATGTGACCATAGCGCCTAAGAAAAGCTATGTCAGCCTCCGGCGGAGTAAGCAGTTTGGGCTGATCCAGCCTTCGACAAAAACACGCGTTGACGTGGGAATAAATTTGAAAGGTGTAGCACCAACAGACCGACTTGAGGCATCCGGCAGCTTTAATGGCATGGTCTCGCACCGTGTTCGGGTTACGGATGCTACGCAGGTGGATGATACACTGGCTGGGTGGTTGCGCGATGCCTACGATGCTGCCTGACCGCATCTTTTGATGGGATCCTCCCGTAATTAGTATTAAAGAATTAATTTTACACGACGGGGTATCCCATGCATTATCAGAAAACTTCCTGGTTTACATCGATTGGTTCATGTTTGCTCTTGCTTTTGTTTGTGCTCGCAGGTTGTGCATCGCCGGCAAATGAGACTGCTGCAGAACTGCAAGAAGAAGCGCTGCACGCTGAGCCGCCCGGAGAAGTAGAGCCGGCAGGCGAAGTAGAGCCGGTGGGAGAGGTTGAGCCTGCTGGAGAAGTAGAGCCGATTGGAGAGGTTGAGCCGGTTGGGGAAGTAGAGCCCGCCGATGAAGTAGGGCATTAATCCGCCGGGAAGGCTTAAAATTAAAAGAGGTATGGCAACCAGATTGCCATACCTCTTTTTGCTTGTAGCAAGTCTGTTAGTGCGCCAAACCCAAATTAATTACGGCTTGGGAATACCCCGACGAGGGCAACGCAGCTTGTCATGGCCAGGTAAGGCATACGGTTTTCGTGCGCCTGGTTGCCGCCTACGTTATGGGTGGTAACTGCAAGGCCATTCACATCGATGCTACTGATGGCGAGGTTGTCCAGGGAGACGGTTACGGTTGGTGCAGAGATGGTACCATCTGAGGTGCCGCCTGATCGTTCAGCTACCCCTGAATCGCTACCGCTTTGCCGCAGAATTTTTTCCTGGGTAGCCGCAACCGTGGCGGTTGCGGTACCTGTCATGGTTGCGGTAGCTGATGAAACGCCCGAAGCTGTGCCCGGGTGATTGTGAGAGGGCATTTCTGCGATTGATAAAGTCACTGTTTCTATTCCGCCTCTAGCACCCATTGGGTAATGGTGCAAACCTGGGCTCTGGCCGGCGGTCACTACAGCGCGTCCCCGGAGGTCTGGCAAGGCGAAAGTAGTGCGCCCATCGCCGCCATACATTGTGCCATAAAGCGAAAAGAGTGCAGTATTTTGTGCGATGGAAAGCAACTGACCTTGGGCCGGCGTCCAGCCACGGGGGCAGAAATTAAATCCGAATGTGGCAACTTGGCCAATATATGGATCAGTTTGGGCATTCGAATCTGCGGGCGTTACTGCTGAAACGCCGAAGATGAAGCAGCAGCAAAAAAGTAATTGTTTTACAGTGCGCATAGTATTCTCCTGATAAAAAGATGCATCCAGTTTTGCATTAGTCTGGGTGCGTGGGAATCCAAAAGTGGAATGGTTGTCTTTTGGGGACAGTGTTCATGAATAGACACACCAAAAAGCTGCAAAAAGGCGCATGGCTTACGGGAGAATTTTCTCTAAACAGAAAAAGGCGAGCCGAAGAAATCGGCTCGCCTTTCTGGGATCAGCAAAAAACTGTTTTATTTCATCAGCATAAGCGGCCGGGTTTGGGCACGCTCGTCAAGTGTGATGCGGATGAAGTACATGCCGGCTGGCATATCACCGGGCTCCCAGGCAAACTGCTGGGTGCCGGCAGCAGCCTGTTCATCTGCCATCTGGTGTACGCGGCGGCCAAGCACATCAAATACATCTACGGCAAGTGCTGCTGGCTGCTCCAGCGTAACTTCAACCTGCACGCGGCCCTGTGCCGGGCTCGGGTAGATGTCGAAAGAAGTCAGCACGCCACCCAGCTCATCTTCAACTGACGTTGCAGTCTGGCCGTAGTTGTAGGTATCGCGTTCGTCGTTTACCAGCGCTGAGCGCTTACCTGTACCGTCGTCAATCTGGTATATTTCTTCGATGGGGTCGCCGTCGCTGTCATATGTGGCGAAGTAGGCGAAGTCGGTAAACCAGCCGCCGGCGCCATCGGGTAATTGATCGAGTTCTTCGATCAATAGGTCCATGTCGTTATACGTTGACAGGATGCGGTTGGACGGATCAGCTGTACCTAACAACAGACTAGAACTCAACTCCTCAATGGGAAGTCCGGCGTCATTAAGGGTGAAGACTGTTTGCTCAAAATTGAACCAGCCACCCATGCCATCAGGAAACTGGGAGAGTTCAGTGACCATGTTATCCTGGTAGGTCTTCGTCTCTCGGGTCAAAAACTCCCAGGCAGACATATCTCCATTCCAGGCTTCAAACAAACGGATGGACTCCCTGCCTTGATCGTCAAATTCAATCGTCTCCCGAGAAAAATTCTCAAACATCCCGGTGCTTTCGTCTTCTCCCTGTGAAATCGTGATGCTGCTCTCATCTGTAATCACTGTTTCAGAGATGAAAAGTGAATTCCATTCACCATTTTCAAGTTCTTGTCCTTCAAACCTGAGCTGGTTACCCATGTCGTCCCATTCAGAAAGAATGCGCTGCATACTAACCCATTCAGTTCCGCTCCAGGTATCAAATATCGACTCTGAAACGAAGCCATTGTTGTCTCTTGCAACAATGGTTTGCCGTTCTGCTGGTACCCAGCTAGCACCATCCCATTCGTTGCTAACAAATTGTGTCTGGAGGTCGCCATTGTAAAAAACCTCAAAAAATATGTTGTTAACCCAGGCTTCGTTTTCCCATACCTCACCCAGAACACTCGCCAATGGATCGTCGGCGCTGAGTTTGGGTAATTTGGCATGGGCTCCACGAGAAAGCAGGCACATGTGTTTTTGCTCTGAGGTAAGGTCGCTTTGGGCCAGTGTGAAATAGGTACCAGTTGTACCCTCCAACATCTGGGCCGGCAGCAGTTGCTGATCTGCCGCCTTGGCTGTCAGGCTTTCGATTGTGGGGCATTGTTGTGCTGCTGCGATTTGCACAGAAAATACGAGCAACAACAGGGTAAATAGCGTAACCGTTCTTTTCATAGGTCGGATGTGGGGTTGATGTGTTTAATAAAAGTGTGCGCATCTTGAATGAGCGAAAGGCGCGCATTAAAAGTATATGCGTAAAAAATAGCAAATTTACGCCATATTTAAACAGATATCTCCCGGATCCGATGGTTCTTGTACTGCACTCAACACCCGAAGCTGCTGTAGGCATTACGGAAGCAGTGTGACAGGGTAGGAATGTACGCGGTCTTTGAACCGCAGTCGGACAAAATACAGGCCGGCCGGGTGTGCAGAGGTGTCCCAGTTCAGGTGCATTGCGCCAGTGAGGGGTGCCGCTTCGCGCAACGCGGCAACTTGCCGGCCCAGGATATCAAACACGGCAATTTCAACGGATGCCGGTTCGGTGGTTGAGAGATTAATAGTAATCGGGGTATTGGCCGGGTTAGGGAAAATATCGACGGCAAATTCCATGGGTGTGGCCGTTTCTGTAGCTGTTGTGGTGGGTTCGTAGGTGAAGGTATCCCGTTTGATGTTCAGCCATGTGCCAGCGCTGCCCGGTACCTGGTTGTACAACTGGTTCAGACGGACAAGGATGTCTCCGTCTGCATCGTGGGTGATAAAATCCCCTTCGTCGTTTGTCCAGACATTCACAAGGTCAAGGAACTGGTTGATAATTGAGATGGGATTGTTGTGGCCGGCTTCATAGGCAAAAACCGTCCGGTTAATACTGGGAAAAGGCTGGAAGAACTCTCTGGTCAGAATTTCTACGAGACCACGATCGTTAAACTGGCTGGTCAACGTAAAGACCGTCTCCCATTGGTTAATCCCTAAATAGGCCTGGGCGAGGAGTGTCGCCGAGGAGTCTGTGTAAATGGTGATTTGCTGTCCGGTTGTATCCCATTGGCTCGTGTTTTCATTAAAGTCTTCGAACAACCAGCGCGTATTCCGATTCAGTTCATCATAAGAAGCCGACAGACGGGTTGTCGCAACGGGGGAGCCGAATTGAAAGAGTGTGGTTTGTGCTTCTTGTAATAAATCATCTTCATCGATAGAAGTGGTGACACTTGTTACCTGCCAGGCATTGGCAACCCAGTCTTCACTTCTTACAGTTGTCGAATTGGCAACGGTATCCCGCGATGTTATTTCGCGCTGGGTGTTGATAAATGTAGTGCCATTCCAGGCGCTGGTGACAATTTCTCTTGTGGCACCGTTGTAAAGGTATTTATTCTTGGAAACAGGCAGCCAGATCTGGTTGCCGACACTCCAGCGCGACTTGTTGGCTTCATCGAGCCTATCCATCTCGTCATAGATGAATTCGGTTAATTCATCGGGCCGCCAGGACTGCGTCGCATCTTCCCACCGTTCACGGTTAACTGTCCCAAGCGGATCATCTGCACTCTTGGTTGCATTTTGAGCACCCTGTGTAATACATGCCTGTTGTGCTGGCTGGTATTGGCTGTTGCCGTGTGGGTGTGCTTGCGCTGCGAGATCTGTATAAAGGAGGTTGCGCAAATCCACCTGTTGCTCCGTGAGCGTTTGAGCTACAACCGGGTAAAACAGGCAATTTTGTGCGGATACTGAAACCGCGGTCAGCGTAAAGAGAACAATAGAGCAGGTATAGAATGCACGAGCCATGGTAATCCTGTGGGTAATATCGCAGGGAACGAAGGGTGTATGCTGAACAAAACGGATTAGGCAATCCAAAAACGACACGCAGGTAGTATGGTTGACGTACGGAGATTTTACAAGTTGCTTACTTTAGCCTGTATTGCGCTGGCCGGCACCGCCATCGCGGGTTGTCAGATTGGGCTAAAAAAGCAGCCTGCGCCAGATTTTGGTGACTACAGGATTATAGGATATGTAAACACAGATACAGACATCCGCCAAATCGATCCGCATAAGCTGACCCATATTAACTTTGCTTTTGCTCGGTTGGACTCTACAGGTGCCATCTATTTCAGAAGCGCCGGCTCCGAAGCGTATCTTGCCCAACTGACCGCATTACGTAACAGAAACCCTTCGCTTCAAATTGTGCTTTCTATTGGCGGATGGGGGGCAGACTACTTTTCTGATGTTGCGTTGAACGATACATCGCGCCGCGATTTTGCGATGAAAGTGGTCGACCTTGTCCGTGCACACGACCTTGATGGTGTGGACCTGGATTGGGAATATCCGGGCCAACCCGGCCCTGGGATCAAGTATCGCCCGGAAGACAAACTGAATTTTACTTTGTTGTTGCAAACGGTCCGGCAGCATTTGGATCTGGCTGGCGCTGAAGATGGGCGTGACTATATCCTTACCATTGCATCAAGTGGCAGCCAACGGTACTTCGCCAACACGCAAATGGATGTGCTGCATGCGTATTTAGATTTTATCAATGTGATGGCGTACGATTTTTACACAGCAGGGTCGGGGAAAACGGGGCATCATGCAGGTCTTTTCAAATCATCTTACACAGACGATACAGATCGCAATGCTGATGACGCGGTCCGGCGTCACCTGGAAGCCGGCATACCTGCGGATAAAGTTGTGCTGGGGGTAGCCTTCTATGGCAGAGGGTGGACACAGGTCAGCAAAACAAACAGTGGCCTGTACCAGTCAGCCGGCCGGCCTACCCGCGCATATACCTATCGCGAACTGACAACAGACTACATCAACAAAAGAAGCTTTGATCTTTATTGGGA
>JBCCIM010000280.1 GCA_039111535.1 Bacteroidota bacterium
TCAATGTAGATTTCTTGCTAGGCAAAATGCCGCCTCTCATCGCAAGTTTGGGCTTCGATTGAGACATGGGACCAAAATACCAAACACAAGCAGCTATTTTTCACATGATTTTCTTGCGTTGGTGTGGGTTGAGCTGCGGAACGTTCTTTTGCGGCGGGACCTGCTTGGGTACGTTTGTCTTCTGCACCTGATCGCTGTTTTGTATTTCGTCAACCAGCTCTTCCAGTTGATTGGTAAGCGTATTGAGGTCGCGTTTTTTGTAAAACTCTGTTTTAGAGTCGAAGAGAATCGGACGCTGATATTGTTGAGACAACAACAATATCCAGACGCTGAATAACAAAATAACACCTCCCAGCACCCAGTCATACCACGCAATGGTTTCGCGCGGGACAAAAAGATAGATGACCGGATGTAAGGCTAGTGCAGTGCGGGACACCATGGACAACGCGCGTTTGTCCCAACGGTGGCCTGTGAAGCGGGTTAGAATCCATGGGAATCGGCCTACTATCATGGCGCTGTCGCGATCCCGCAGGCACCGGGTGCCATCGAGTGCATCTTCCAAAAAGGCTTTGACAAAGCTGAGGATGCCGGCCGTGAAAATCATAGAGAACAGTGCAAACCGTTCAATGGGCGTTTTGTAGTTACCAAAGTTATAGAGTGCTGCGTCTGGCGGGCTCATGATCAAAATGGCCAGCATTACGATACCGAGGCCTACAGAAAAGCCGTGGTAACGCCTTGCACGCGAAAGGCTCTGGACAACAGCATCCGCACTTGGTCCTAGCATGGAGTCGCCACGCGGGGAGAGGACAATCAGCGCAGCTGAGTCGGTGCTGTTGGAATAAATACCGTTTACGCCAGAAACGACATCTTTGGTCTTTTGAAGATTTGTGTCTTTGTCAATAATGGCGCCGCTGAGGTCAACACTGTTCATGTTGGCTTCACTCAGGTCGGCCCCTTTCAGGTTAGCGCCGACAAGTCGGGCGCCAAATAAAATGGATTTTGGGAGATTGGCTTCTTGCAAATTCGATCTGCACAGATTGGCGCGGCTCAGGTTGGTTCTGAAAAGCCGGGCCCTGCAGAGGTTGGCGCGAAAGAGGTTGGCGCGCACAAAGTTTGCCATGCTGAGGTCTGCCCGAAAGAGCTTGGCTCCGCTAAGGTTGGATTCAAACAGGTTTGCTTTGATCAGGTATGCCCACCTGAGGTCTGCACCTTGCAGGTTCGCAGCAAACAAATTTGTGTCTTTAAGGTTGGCGCCGCTGAGGTCGGCACCACGCAGATTTGCGCCGATGAGGTCGGGCTGGATATCGCGGTTTTTATCCCGCCATTTATTCCATTCCTCAACGCCTTGCTTTAAAATGGCAAGATGTTCTGGGTTGGCCATATCGCTCACATAATTCTCTTCTTCAAGCGCAGCAGATGACACAGGCGCATTCGGCTCATACAAGACAAACGGTGGAGGTCGCTACGTGTCAATCGGGGAGAGGGGCTTTTTGCAAGGGCACAATATCTGGGTTACGGATACTGTGTCTGGATTACTATACAACAGTCGTTGCTATTGCTTTCGCTAACGTAGAAGTGGGGGTATGGATAATTCTATTATAGGGGTAATCAATATTACCAGCAAGCCAAATCACAAATAGTGCCAAACTTCGGGAAGGAGGCAAATTAGGTATTGCTTAAGTGTACTTTGGAAGGTGTAAGTGCTTGCTTAATCGGATTGCTGTTAACCGCGCAAATCGTCCATATGGCTGTTTATTGAGCGATATGCCTTCAGTTTTTGTTCAGAAAGATGTTATTTACGTAGTTGTCTTCGTTAGGGCCTGGCTTATCCTGGTAAGCTGTGTAACCAAAAACTTCACGCGCATTTCGAGACGAAAACGGCCCGTCCATTATCTCAAAATGATCTAATGTGATCATGGCCGGGTGTGCAACACCGCCGGCATGGCAGAGTCGTTTGATCTCTTTACGGAGGGTAATGAGGTAGTTGGCAAGCCGCGCGCCTTTGTCTGTAGGGTCGAGGCCGCGTACAAGCCACTTATTGTGCGTGGTAACCCCCGTCGGACACTTGCCTGTCTCACATTTCTGCGCCTGGATGCATCCAATGGCAAGCAGGGCTTCGCGTGCAACGGCAATCATGTCGCAGCCCATGCCGCAGGCGAGGAGTGCACTTTCCGGGAAGCCCAGTTTGCCCGCACCGATGAAAACAATGTGGTCTTGCAAGTCTTGTTCAGCCATCGCAAGATACACGTGTTTGAACGCTGCGCGGAAAGGCAACGATACGTGGTCTGAAAACACCAGCGGGCCGGCGCCCGTGCCACCTTCGCCACCATCAACTGCGATGAAGTCTACTGCCCGGTCGGTTGAAGCCATCAGCTTCGCAAGGTCATGCCAGAACTGAAGATCACCTACGGCAGATTTAATACCAACAGGCAGTCCGGATGCTGCAGCAATTTCTTCAACCAAATCCAGCATTTCATCGATGTCGCTAAATGCGCGGTGCCCATTCGGGCTCAAGCAGTCTTTGCCTACTGGAATACCACGGATACTTGCTATTTCAGGTGTTACTTTTGCGCCCGGCAACACCCCGCCAAGCCCTGGTTTGGCACCCTGGCTCAGTTTTAACTCAATGGCGCGGATTTGCGGATGTTTGTCAACCGTCTCCAGCAGCTTGGGCAGGCTAAATCCTCCATCTTCAGCGCGGCATCCAAAATACCCCGTTCCTATTTGCCAGATTAACTCACCACCTTTAAGGTGATAGGGCGATACGCCACCTTCGCCTGTATTGTGCAGGCAGCCCGATGCACTACATCCTTCATTGATCGCACGAATGGCGGCTGAGCTTAGGGAGCCGAAACTCATTCCGGAGACATTAATGATCGAAGAGGGGCGGAATTGTTTTGTGCGTTCCCGATAGCCCCCGAGTACTTTGGCAGCCGGAATACGGTACTGGTCATCGTAGCCTGGTTCGCCGGGATGTGTGCCGGCGAGCGGGAAGGCGCTGTGTTTATAGATCAGATAATCTTTTGTCGTTTCAAAGTTATTGTCTGAGCCAAAACCGAAGTAGTTGTTTTGCTTCTTGGATGAGCTGTAGACCCAGCGCCGCTGGTCTCGGCTAAACGGACGCTCTTCATTGTTGTTGGTTACAATGTACTGTCGCAGTTCCGGCCCAACCCGCTCAAGGAGGTAGCGCAAGTGACCAACAAGCGGAAAATTACGGAGGATCGCGTGTTTCTTTTGGAAGAGGTCGTGCAGCAAAATAAGCAGCAAGGCAGCTGCGGCAATCAAGAAATAAATCATAGTCAGGTAATCCTGTAGCAGGATGGGTGCCGTATTGGGTCGGACGTGCAATACCCTTAGGGTGATTGACTGAAGGCACGCGAAAGCGATGGTGTATTAAAAATTACTTGGTCTTGATTATAGTCATCGGGCAACAGGCTAAGGTAAGCAGTGGTGTACATCTTGCTACGGCATCCTGTATTTTATCAAAGAGAGTATAAACGGGGATACGTATGCCCGGATGGATGACACCAAAGCCATCAACGGCCTGGACAGGTGCAAAGAGTGCGCCAGGCAGTAAGGTAGATGCTTTTTTGCAAATTTGCATTCTGGTCTGAGCGTAAAAAGTTAAGATAACCATTTTTTGCTCGAACAGAATCGCTGATTGTCTATCGCGTGGCTGCAGCAAAGAAATCAAGGCCGGCTGCTATGCGTTAGGCAATCACTCGTGATGAGTCTAGGGAGTGGACCAGCATTTCCCCAACTTCTGTTTATATCTGCTTAATATACCTGTAGCGATGGGCGGTATAAAATTTATTCAGGTCAGGTGACGGTTGACGCTGAGAATCCTGCGTCGGATTTTCATCGTCCCATTTTTCGCGTAATTTGTTGTATACTTTGCCCGCTTGTTTCTACTGAACACCCTACAGAGATGAATCGACGCCGATTTCTTGCGCAAGGTGCCGGCGCTGCCGCGCTTCCTTCCTTGTATCCGCTTGCCGGGTTGTGGCAGCATGACAACCATATTTCCTGCAATCTGTACACCTGGTTAACCTATTACCGCCGGGAAGGAAAAGATTTTTATGCAGACATAGATGCTGGCCTGGCCGCGGTTGCCTCAAGCGGAGTCGACGGTATTGAGCCTTCAATTACCTCAACAGATCAGGTAGATGAGATAGCGCCTTTGCTCGAAAAGCACGGACTTAAAATGCGCTCCATCTATGTGAACAGTAAGTTTCACGAGGCAGGAGATGCAGAAGACAGCATTGCGCAAGTGTTGAAAATTGCTGACAGTTGCAAGGCACTGGGTACCAAAATTATTGTTATCAACCCGAGTCCGTTGGGGTGGAATAGTCCGGAGAACAAAACCGATGCGCAGCTGCGAGTACAGGCTGTGGCCCTCCAGCAGCTTGGTGCCGAATTGTACAACCGTGGCCTGACGCTTGCCTACCACACACACGACAGCGAGTTCAGGGCCGGCGCGCGCGAGTTTCATCATATGATGCTGTCTACAAACCCGCGACACGTAACCTTTTGCCTGGATGTACACTGGGTGTACCGGGGCTCTGAAAATTCCAATGTTGCCTTGTTCGATGTGATTGATCTGTACGGTGAACGGATCAGCGAACTACACATTCGCCAGTCGCTTAATCATATTTGGACAGAGACATTTGGCGAAGGGGACATCGATTATGCCAGCGTAGTTGAAGTGTTGCGCCGCAAGAACCTGCGCCCGTTTCTCGTGCTTGAACAGGCAGCAGAAGAGGGGACGCCGGCCACGCTTTCTCCGGTAGAGGTGCACCGGGTTTCACAGAAAGCCATGCGCAAAATATTCGCCCCCCTTGGTTAGGTACGGGTTTTAGTACCTGAATTTGTGCGGTTACTGTCTTGAATTTCATCCATGTTGTCCAGGAGCTTGCCAGCATTGTGGTGGTTTGAGCGGCTGCTTGTTGGTGCGGCTTCACGCTCTTCAGGCTCGTCCTCGCTAGCCTGTGCGAGGTTGTTCAGGTGCCGGAATACATTTTCGAAATGTTTTGCATCTTGCTTTGCCATGGCTTTGGTACTGAATCCGCCAATGACCCCAAGGAGCAGGCCTATCCCCATCATAATGCCGGCCGGGAAAACGAGCTCTTCATTTCCGGTGGTTGAAAGCCAAACAATGCCAAACATGAGTCCCATGAGCACATTGACCACAGACCCAATACCAAACCCCAGGGTCATGGGCCAGGTCTTTTTCTCAATGGTAAACCGTGTGCCATGGCTTTCTTTCTCAGCAATGACTGTTACAGGAATACCCGTTTCTTTGGGTTCACTTTGCCATCTTCTTGTTGTGCCAATTTCAGTGACCAAACCCGGTTTGTTGTAAACCCCGGTAAAAATATCAACCGCCTGTTTCCAGTTTTGATCATCAAAAGCGATGGGTAAAACATGGGACTCGCGTAATTCCACCGGGAAACCCATAAAATCCCGTTGTTCTGTTGCGCGGTCGGGTCGCAACAGGTCTCCTGCCGCCTCGCGGATGAACGCAGGATCAATGCCGGCTGCTAGTCCGGCTTCTTCAAGCTCTGCCAAACTGAGCTGATTGACCTCATCAATCCGTTTTGCTTGCTGGCGTTCAGCTGCCAGGGAGAAAATCCGTTCCGCTTCTTCTTTCGAAAATTTACGACCCATGATGGTGTCTTTGTGTCTGATAAATACTTGTCCTTGAACTTAACAGTCTGGCGATAAAAAAACAGGTCAATCGCTGCAAACGGCACACGAAATATGTACCTTACGGGTATTCGTGCGGATTCTTGCAAGTGAACCTGTCAGGCTGTTTTTTCCGTTTTGTTCAACAGCTCGACCCTGCTATTTGCATTACCGCATGATTTTTTGATTTGACCATTGGGCTATGTCATGTGTCAGTTGCGGCCAGGCGTGCCCTCCAAACCCTATCCGCCCATGAAACGGCCCATTTTAATACCTCAAATCCTGTCTTTCTTAGCCGGCCTTGCGCTGCTTTTGGTGTCAGTACTGCCCGCTGCTGCACAATGGACACCCACCGACCCCGGTAGCGACAACATGGAGATCCTGGGGCACATCGGGCTTGGGCCACGCCTCAGCGTTGCCGACCTCGACATGGAGCAGGAAATGGACCGGCCATACGTCTATGTATCGCGTATGGTTTACGGAGATTTTGGCCCCAAAGGTACAGCTTCAATCACTCCACTCTGCACCTTCAAGATGTCGAAAGCCAACATATTGTCAAACATTTTTTATAATAATTTCGCCTGCGGGGAGTGTATTCATGGGA
>JBCCIM010000281.1 GCA_039111535.1 Bacteroidota bacterium
AACGCCGTGTGCTTTTCCCTTGTGTAACCACGTTATACCAAGAACCAATTGTCGTTTCAGATGCTGAAGGTGTCTGGGTACGTGACACCGATGGTGCTGAATACCTCGACTTTTTTGCTGGTATTCTAACCACTTCTGTCGGTCACTGCAATCCGGATGTGGTCTCAGCGGTGCGCAAGCAAATTGGCCGGCTGGGACACACCTCCACCCTTTACATAACCGAGAACCAGCTTCAGGTAGCTGAGCAACTGGGACGGATTAGTCCGGGCGAACTCAGCAGTTGCTATTTCACCAATAGTGGCTCGGAAGCAGTTGAAACTGCCATTATGCTGGCCCAGCAATACACCGGGCAACACGAAGTGATTGCGCTACGGCACAGTTATTCCGGGCGGACGGCGTTAGCTGCTACGCTTACAGCGCAATCAGCCTGGCGGCCGAAAGCTGGCGGCATTGCACATGTACGCCATGCGATGGTCCCCTACCCTTATCGCACGCCGGGCAACCTGTCTGAAGAGGCATTGGCTGACCTGTTTGCACACGATTTAGAAGAAGTCATCCGTACAACAACAAATGGCAAGCCGGCTGCTTTCTTTGCAGAGACAATTCAGGGCGTAGGCGGTGTGGTTGTCCCGCCAGCGGGCTACTTCCAGCGGGCAGCAGCTATCATCCGTAAATACGGTGGGTTGTTCATTTGCGACGAAGTGCAGCCCGGATTTGGTAGAACAGGTGACCACTGGTTTGCCATCGAGCATTGGGATGTCGAACCCGACATTATGGTGATGGCAAAAGGCATGGCCAATGGCTTCCCCGTCGGCGCGACTATCACGCGACCAGAAATTGCTGAAGCATGGCAGGCCAAGACCATTTCCACCTTTGGCGGCAATCCGGTCTCAATGGCCGCGGCGCATGCAACCATGACGGTGATGGAGCGCGAGCATGTGCCGGCACGCGCTGCTGCACGCGGTGCACAGCTAAAGGCCGGCCTCTTCAAGCTCTATGACAAGCATGCCTGGATTGGCGAAGTGCGCGGTAAAGGGCTCATGCAAGGCATTGAGTTGGTCAAGGACCGTGATTCCAAAGTGCCGGCACCCGATCGCGTTAAAGCCCTGCTTGAAGCAACCAAAAAAGAAGGCCTCCTGGTAGGTGTGGGTGGCATGCACGGCCAAACCATCCGCATCGGCCCCTCGCTACTGATTACGGAAGCTGAAATGAACGAAGCACTCACCCGACTCGCCAATGCATGTGACCGGGTGTAGGCCGGCATAGGTGGAGGTGGTGGTGGAGGTGCGCCGCTATCCCTCACTCGGCATTCAACAACCGGCATTCAACAACCGGCATTCGACACGCCCTCCCCGCGTTCGCCATTCAATATCAAATCTATTATCTTGCGTCCGCACGCGACCCGCACCTGTATTTCTTCAAATTGATTAACTCTTATGTTCGAATGGATTGCCACCCCTGAAGGGTGGATCGCCCTATTAACGCTGACAGCACTGGAGCTTGTCCTGGGCGTTGACAACATTATTTTTATTTCGATTCTGGTCGATAAGCTACCCGACGGCCAAAGGAATCGCGCGCGCTTTATCGGTCTTGCCCTTGCGATGATAGCACGTGTGCTGTTGCTTTTTTCGCTCAGTTGGCTGATACAGCTAACCTCTCCCATATTCACCGTATTGGGTAATGCAATTTCAGGTCGAGACCTGATACTCATTATTGGGGGGCTCTTTTTAATAGGGAAGAGTACCCATGAGATACACGATAAGCTTGAAGGTGCAGATGGTGAACGATCTGCTCGCGTAGCGCCATCTTTTGCCAGTGTATTGATGCAGATTGCTTTGCTGGATATTGTTTTCTCGCTCGACTCGGTGATTACAGCGATTGGGATGGCTGATGAGCTCTCCATTATGGTCATCGCAGTAATCGTCGCGGTCATCTTCATGATGATCTTTGCAAAACCGCTCGGTGACTTTGTAGAACAGCGACCAACGGTGAAAATGCTTGCCCTCTCGTTCCTCCTCCTCATCGGTACGGCACTCGTTGCAGATGGCCTCGACACCCATATCCCCAAAGGATACATTTACTCCGCGATGGGCTTCTCTGTATTTGTGGAAATGCTGAATCTGCGTCTGCGCAAAGGCGGAAACAAGGTAAAACTGAACAAGCGATTCACCGAAGAATAGCATAGAATCTGCCGGCGAGATGAGTGACGCCGGGCAGACACCGCTTATGAATACGCAAAAAGGCCGGCTCACTTTTGAGCCGGCCTTTTTGCTATGGTTCTACTGGTACTCATCGAGCCGAACAGGCCTGTTCTCGTCATATGACCTGCGGGCAGCCAATCCCATCACCACGGGCATTCGCCCATCCATCCCGCTAACGGGTACAGGTTCATCTGCAATGATGGCATCGATAAACGCCTGCAATTCTACAATAAAACTCTGGTTGTATCTTTCAAGAAAGAAGTACAGCGGCTTGGCTCCGGCAACTGCAGCATTATTGCGGTGCGTCACGTGGTCGGGGAGCAAGTTGCTGCTCTCGAGGCTTCCAGCATTGCCAAAAACTTCCATGCGCTGATCATAGCCGTACACAGCTTCCCGGCTGTTGTCGATCGTGACGATCGCACCATTTTCAAATTTCATGGTGATGACAGCCGTATCCACATCGCCAACCGCACCAATTTCAGGGTTCACCATCACGCCAGCGGCTGTGTATATCTCGGTTGCCTCACACCCCATCAGAAAACGGGCCATGTCGAAGTCGTGAATGGTCATATCTACAAACATCCCACCTGAACGACGTACATACGCAATCGGCGGTGGTGAAGGATCGCGACTGATAATGTGAAGTCGGTGTACCGTCCCTACTTCTCCTTGCTCAATGCCGGCTTTCATCCGCCTTGCGTTGGCGTCAAAACGGCGATTAAATCCGATTTGTAGTTTCACCCCAGCCCGATCAACGGTTTCAAGCGCGCGATCAATTTCGTCGAGGTCGAACGCAATGGGCTTTTCGCAAAAGATGTGTTTGCCTGCCCGTGCAGCATCTTCGATAAAGCCGGCGTGTGTATCGGTGGAGGAGCAAATTAGCACGGCATCTACATCTGCTCGCGCGAGCAATGCTGCGTGATTCGCCACTACGTTCGAAATTTGAAGGGCAGCTGCCGTTTGCTGTGCGGCGGCTTCGTTCATGTCGGTAATGGCAACCACATTGGCGTTGTGGATGTGGTGTGCCAGGTTGCTTGCGTGGAGCTGACCAATGCGGCCGGCGCCTATGATTCCAATATTTATCACAAAGCCTCTACAAGTCTAAATAAAGTCCCGCTCCTGTTTCATGGTCTTCTCCCAATTCTTACGTGCATCTTGCACGCCAGGCATGGTGCTGACTTCGGCCACCGGCACGTCCCACCAACTGTCATAACCCGGCACATCCTGGTACCGGTCATTTTCTATATGGATGACTGTTGTATGCGCGTTGGCGCCGGCTGTCTTCAGCGCAGCAGAAAACGCAGCATGTGTTTTACAACGGATTACTTCAGCACCCAGGCTTTCTGCGTTTTTCGCAAGATCGATAGGCAACGGCTTTGCATCCGTCCCAATATCATCTGACGCCATCATGCCTTTGTCGGGATACGTGTACCGGGTGCCAAATCCACACTGGCCCAATGAGCGGCTAAGCGCACCGATGCTTTTATACCCAAAGTTATCCACAAGGATAATGGTCAGCTTGATGCCCTCCTGCACAGCCGTGGTGATATCAGCAGAAAGCATGAGGTAGCTGCCATCCCCCACCATTACATAAACTTCCCGTTCAGGCGCTGCCATTTTGATACCCAGGCCGCCGGCAATTTCATAGCCCATGCAGCTGTACCCGTATTCCATGTGGTACTGCTTCGGATGACGTGCCCGCCAAAGTTTATGCAAATCACCGGGCATACTGCCAGCGGCATTCACCATGATTGCATCCGGGTCGCCCTCGTCGTTTACCACGCCAATGAGTTCTCCCTGACTAATCAATGGCTCGTGGCGGATCGCGTAGATTCGATCAACTTCTGCTTCCCATTTGTGGTGGAGCGCTGTTGCTTCGTCTCGATAGGCATCAGCCACTGCATAGCCATCCAGCATGCCGGCTAACTCTTCCAGCGTTGCGCGAGCATCACCAACGAGCGGTAGTGCTGCATGCTTGAACGCGTCAAATTCTGCTACATTGATGTTGACAAACCGCACATCCGGGTGCTGAAAGGCCGTTTTGCTCATCGTGGTAAAGTCACTGTAGCGCGTACCAATACCAATGATCAGATCGGCATCTTTGCTGATGCGATTCGCTGCAAGGTTACCCGTAACGCCGAGGGCGCCGAGGTTGAGTGGGTTGTCGTACCGCAGGCTGCCTTTGCCGGCGTGGGTCTCGCCAACCGGAATGCCCGTCTGCGCAACAAGTCCTGCCAGGACCTCCGTGGCTTCACTGTAAATCACGCCACCGCCGGCAACAATCATCGGGCGCTTGCTTTCACGAATCCATTGTGCCGCCTGCTGCAATGCCGTTTTATCTGGTCGATTACGCGGGATATGCCAGGTTTTCTCACCAAATAGCGCAACGGGATAATCATGGGCTTCCGTCTGGACATCCTGTGGCAGTGCAAGCGTGACCGTACCTGTTTCAGCCGGGCTCGTCAAGACACGCATCGCTTCAGGCAATGCCGTGATTAACTGATCCGGGCGATTGATACGGTCCCAATACCGGCTTACAGGTTTGAAACAGTCGTTGACCGAGAAATCTTGCGAATGCCCAGATTCCAATTGCTGTAACACGGGCGCGACATTGCGCCGGGCAAAGATATCACCGGGCAGCAACAAAACAGGAATACGGTTGATGGTTGCCGCAGCCGCACCCGTGATCATGTTGGTAGCGCCTGGCCCAATGGAAGAGGTACAGGCAAAGGTTTGAAGTCGGTTCTTCACGCGCGCAAAAGCGGCTGCACTATGCACCATAGACTGCTCATTGCGGCTTTGGAAATAGCGGACCTCGGGGTATTCCTGCAAGGCCTGTCCGATACCCGAAACATTGCCATGCCCAAAAATACCGAAGCAGCCGGCAAAGAACGGTTGCCGCGTACCATCACGCGATACGTATTGCATGGAAAGATACTTGATCAGGGCCTGCGCCATCGTCAGGCGTTCAGTTGGAGAGCTCATGGTGGTTACAGCTGGACTCGTGAGTTCAATACCGCATACACGGCACGGATATTATACTGGATATACCGGGACTTCGCTGTTCCTGGTTTTGTAGGTATCTTTCACCCACGTGTATTGCGGATCGTCTACATTTGCAAGCGACTGCGCACTGCCGGCAAGCACATTCAAGTAGTAGGTGATATACCCGGGCGGGCTCACAACCGGATGATAGCCTTCCGGCACCAGCACCACATCGTTATTGCGGGCCATTACAAGTGCATCGATCGGATAGCCGGCCTGGTGCAACGGAGAATGTTCATCTGTATACACACGCTGGTAGGCGTACCCTTCGGGCCGGTTTATTTTGTAATAATACACTTCTTCCAGGTCAGCCTCTACAACATTGCCCTGCGCATCTTCCCTGTGCACATCGTGTTTGTGGGGAGGATAGCTTGACCATCCACCACTTGGCGTATATACTTCACACAGCACCAACCTTTGACACGCAGAACCTGGTGGCAGAATGTCATTGATCTGGCGGGTCACGTTGTCGCCCCCTCGCACCTCGACACCCACATTGGCCGGACTGACCCGCTGCGGGGCAAATGTCTCTTCTGCTTTCACCCAGGCAACGGCAAACTCGGTGTTTGCCTGTGCGGTGACCGTAAAAGATGTGTTGATGGACAGGTAGATCGAATCTGCCGGCCCTTCAAAAACGTTTGCGCGTTGCCCAATGCCTGTCCAGTTGCCCGTGCTTGCAGCAACGTCCACCGTGCCGCTCAACACCACAATTGCAAGCTCGTGTCCGCCTGTTTCAAATGACCATGTTGCTCCTGCGTCAAGCTGGCGAACCTGAAAGTTGATATACTCCCACCCGGCAAGCGCCGGCGTGACTTCAGTGACAAGGCCGTCTACGCCTGCCCCATTGGGCTTCACCAGTATATTTTCCGGGGTGTACTGCATAAAATCCTCCTTAGGGGTCGCCTGTAGCTCAATGATTTGGTCTACAGGGATTTTAGGAGAAAGCAATGTTTAGTACACCTCTGCGATGCACTTTTTTGGGAATAGATGTGATAGCTGCTGAATTGCGAGTGCAGAAAGTCGAATGAAGCG